>NZ_JBIFFU010000074.1:0-1405 GCF_043557315.1 Sulfitobacter sp. 1A12779 | reverse complement strand
CTTTGTATATCCCCTGCGGGTCAACTCTTCCGAGGCAGGGACACTCGACGGGTAGAGTTTGTAGACACTTTCGTCTTCCGACCAATACTGGACTGCACGCGAGTCGATGTCGCACAAAATTGCACCGTGCTGAAGGTTATCGAAGTGGTCTTGCCAGGGATCCGCACTAAAGGACGAAATATTTCTGCGTACCGCCGAGGGCTCCTGAGCACGGAGAAGGGAAGGTGCTGCCAGAAGTCCGATCATAGTTGTCGAGACGAACTGGCGTCGTGTTTTCAGTGTTTTTGTCATATGCCTTGCCTCACTCTTTTGTTGGCTGACGGATACGACCTCTAGCAGCTAGAGGTTCAACTGAAAAACGATGACGTTCTCGTGAGGCAGCGAGTTTACAGGTATCGACGGGTTTCAGCGCAATAATCGCGATACTTGGAGCCGTATTGCTCATGCAGCCATGGCTCTTCCGCGAGCGGGGCAAGGGCCAGCGCGGCAACTCCAACGATGACGATAGGCCAAACCCAAGATGAGGCGAAGAGAAGACCAAAACCTATCAGGATGGCCATGTCGGCAAGGTACTGCGGATGCCGAGAGAAACGGTAGAGACCCGAAGTGATAAGCTCGTCTCTCGCACCGCTGGTGGCTTTCAGTCCAATGCTGAATGCCCCCCACCAGACGATCAGATTTCCGGTTGCGATCAAGAACGGCCCGACCGCCCAACGGAGTGCGTTGGCCATAGAAGCGGATTTCCAATCCAAGATGCCCAAACCGATCACCGCCCCAAACACGGCCAATGTGAGTCCCCATGCAATGTTTGGTATGACTGAATGCTCTCTGTTTGGAGGCCAGATGCGCTTGGACGGGCGGACGATCGACCAAAGGAGCGCACCAATCAAAACCAGACCGGACAGCAGGCCAACGACCACTAGTATGCCTTGGGCAATCGTCATGGGCGGTGTCCGAACACCTGCGCCTCCTGATGCGCATTGTCGCTCGCTTCGAATTCAAGCGTGGAATGCTCGATTGAGAAACGTTCATGCAGCACCGATTTGACGTTTTCTTTAATCTTGTCGGCCTCACCCATCCGTTCGCGTTCGACGACAATATGGCAGTCCAATGCCGCAGCGTGCTCCTGCATTTGCCAAAGGTGAACATGATGTACGTCGACCACGCCTTCGACGCCTTGGATCGCTCTGACCACGTCGTTTCCATCCACATCCGGCGGGCTCCCGAGCATCAGGGTTCGGATTGGGCCGCCTATTTCAGTGAAAGACAGATACAGAATGTAGAGCGCGATGCCGATCGTGATGGCAGGATCAACCCAACGCATGTCGTAAAGGATGATCAGTGACCCACCGACGATAACCGCGACCGAAGCAAGCGCGTCCGACAGGTTATGCAGGAAAAGCGC
>NZ_JBIFFU010000015.1:0-78886 GCF_043557315.1 Sulfitobacter sp. 1A12779 | reverse complement strand
CCTCTGCGGCGGCCAGGGCAGCGCGTAATTTGGCGAGTTCGGAGGCGGCATCAGACATGACCAATATTTACCAGCCGGGGCCGCGAAGCACCAATAAAAACAGGCTACCTGGCGCAAATTAACCAGCCTTTGCAGGCCGTTGTGTCCATCGTGGGTTACGCCAGTCGATGCCCTCCAGAAGATAACCCAACTGCGCCGCCGAGATTTGCACCGCTTCGCCCGACCGGCTCACGGGCCAGATGAACTTACCTGCCTCCAGGCGCTTTAGATAAAGCGACATGCCCACGCCATCATGCCACAGGATCTTGACCAGATCGCCTTTACGGCCCCGGAAGCAAAATATCTCACCCGCATGGGGATCACGGCCGAGCCCTTCTTGCACCTGTAGCGCCAGCGTGTTCATGCCCCGCCTCATATCGGTGGCACCGCCTGCGATCCAGACCTTCACGCCCGCCGGAAACGCGATCATTGCCGATCCACCACTGCCAGAAGCCGAGCAAGCGCTTCGGTCTCCACGCCGATGGGGAGGATGAGTCGACGCCCATTCGGAAGAGCCACCTCAATCCGACAGTCCGGAGGTGGACTGGAATCGATCGGATTTGCCTGCGACGTGGAAACTTCCTTCGGCACAGTCACCGGCGCGAACGATACAGAGCCAGCAGACCCAAGCTCGCCATTTCTATACTGCCGCCGCCAAGTGGTCAGAAGTGACCGGCAAATGCCGTGCCGCCGAGCTGTGGCTGTCACCTGACGGTGGCCAATAAAGCTCTCCTCTACAATACGCAGCTTGTCATCATCCGACCAATACCGGCGGCGTTCACCATCGGCAGCAGACAGAACTTCGATTTGGGGGGGTAATCCCCCCCGATCTTAAGGGGATGCGGAAGTAGAATTTTCTCGGCAGGATGAACGAGGAGATTCCGATGAAGAAGACACGTTTTACCGAGGCCCAGATCATGGCCGTACTGCGCCAGATGGAGGGCGGTGTGCCTGCTGCCGAGC
Source organism: Sulfitobacter sp. 1A12779 (assembly GCF_043557315.1). NCBI lineage: Bacteria > Pseudomonadati > Pseudomonadota > Alphaproteobacteria > Rhodobacterales > Roseobacteraceae > Sulfitobacter > Sulfitobacter sp. 1A12779. Next base: position 77,884 of record NZ_JBIFFU010000015.1, on the reverse strand, counting down.
TGTGCCGTGAACATGGCATGAGCAGCGCCACGCTGTACAAATGGCGGGCGAAGTATGGCGGGATGGACGCCAGCCTCATCACTGAGATGAAGGCTATGGCCGAGGAGAACCGCCGACTGAAGCGCATGTATGCCGACGTCAGCATGCAGAATGACCTCCTGAAGGAAGCGCTCGGAAAAAAATGATACGGCCAGCTCAGCGCCGAGAGTTGGCCGTGAAAGCGGTGGCGATGAAGGGGGTCAGCATTGCGCTGGCGTGCCGGGCGTTCGACGTCAGTGAGACGTGCTATCGGTACAGCCCCAAGCTGGACGATGAGAACGAGCAGATCGCCGATCTTCTGCTCGGGCTGACGACGGCGAAGAAGACCTGGGGCTTTGGCCTGTGTTTCCTGTATCTGCGCAACGTGCAGGGTCACAGGTGGAACCACAAGCGTGTCTACCGGATATACCGTGAGCTGGAGTTGAACCTCAGGATCAAGCCGCGCAAGCGTCTGAAGCGGGAAAAGCCGGACGAACTGGCGGTACCTGAGGCCCCGAATGAGGTCTGGTCGATGGACTTCATGGCCGACAGGCTGGGGGATGGACGGCAATTCCGGCTGCTGAACGTTCTGGACGACTTCAACCGCGAAGGACTGGGCATTGAGATCGACTTTTCATTGCCTGCGGAACGGGTTGTTCGAGCCCTGAACCAGATCATCGAATGGCGTGGCGCCCCTGGGACTATTCGTGTCGACAATGGCCCGGAGTACATCAGCGGCACCCTCATGGAATGGGCTGAGAACAAGGGCATCGCCCTGGCCCATATCCAACCCGGCAAGCCGCAGCAGAACGCTTATGTCGAGCGCTACAACCGGACAGTCCGCCACGAGTGGCTGGACTTATACATTTTCGAAAGCATTGAAGAGGTTCAGAAGATTGCCACCGAGTGGCTCTGGTCCTACAACAACGAACGCCCCAACATGGGCAACGGCGGGATGACCCCCACCCAGAAATTGAGAATGGCTGCGTAAGTTCTACGATCGAGCCCCCATAAAAATGGGGGGATTACCGGGGCGAGTGATAAAGTCGGACATAAGGTCGGACTTACCATCAGATCGAGCCTGAGATCAGACGGCCGTCGCCGGAGGTTTACGAAGATGCTACGCTTGAAGAGTGCATACAGAACACTGGCGGCTATGGGCTGGATGCGTTGCTCTGTGGTGAGTCTGACCCTTCTACGAGCGATCTTTTCGCGTCGGACTGTTTTAAACGGCTTATTGAAAGGGCGCGGCAAGCCTATGATACGGTGATCATCGACACGCCGCCGATCCTTTTTGCACCGAAAGCACGTATCGTCGCGGAACAGGCCGACGCGACCCTTTTGATGGTTCAATCTGACCGCACTTGCCGCGGCCAGATTGAGGAAGCGCTGCGGACATTCCGAAATTCTGGCCAGAACATCACTGGCACCGTGTGCGATCAGGCGCGCGCAGGGTAGTTTAATTACTGTGGCCCACCCTTACAGCCCTTCTACTGAAAGGGACAGGCTATCCAAAATAGTTCCTATTTCTGATAGTAGCTTGAATAGTCTCCGTAGCTATCGGCATAGCCGTAGCGCTTCATTTTGTTTCCATCGATCTGGCTCAGCACCAAACCACTCACGCGAACGTTGACACCCTGTAGCGATTTCAGCCCGTCCAGTACCTGACGGTGGGGCGTGGAATCCCATTGAACGGTGTAAATTACGGCATCGACCAACTGGCCGATCACGCGGGCGTCCGGCACGGCAAGGACGGGCGGTGTGTCGATGATGATATGGTCATAGTGTTCGCGAAGCCCCTTAATGAAGTCAGCAAATGTGTTCGATGAAAACAAATCAGCAGCGTTGATGGTCGATTGCTCACCGTAGAGTATGTCAGCTTTCAACGTTTCGTCATGCACAATGGCTTTCTCAAGTGGAACTTCGCCGGAAATGACGGATAGGAAGCCGTGCTTTTGGTCGTGTCCGAAGTATTCGTCCAAAACGCGGCGCCGCAAATCACCTTCGATCAGGAGCACTCTCGCACCAAGCCCTGCGAAGTTCTGTGCAAGTGAAATAGATTGCGTAGTCTTACCCTCTCCAGGAACTGAGGATGTCGACATGATGATTTTTGGCGGTGTGTCGAGGTTCGCCAAGAGCAGCGATGTACGGAGGTTTCTAACGGATTCGGCAGCAACGGAATTAGGCTTTTGACTGATATACTCTAGAACGTTCCGCCGATGCTTGGCTGGGATTTTTGGGATCTGCCCGATGACTGAATGGCCGGTCTTCGCCTCAAGATCTTCGGCCGTGCGGAACGTGTTCTGAGCCATTTCCCGGAGCAGTACAGCGGCGGAGCCAGCCATAAGACCCAGGATCAAGGAGAGCGCCAATATTCGGGATTTGCGGGGAGCGGAGGGGTTAGCTGGCACCACGGCCCGGCTGAGGATCCTGCTGTCGGCCTGTTGGATGCCTTGTTGGATACTGGTTTCTTTAAGGCGGCTTAGAAACGCTTCGTAAAGCAGCCGGCTTGCTTCAACTTCTCGCTGAAGCTGTTCAAGGATGACCAGTTCTTCGGACTGATTATCGATCCGGGTGCTGACCTCGGCTATGGACTCGTCAATAGCGCTCAACTGAGACAAGGAGCGCGTGGCTTCAAGCTCCGCACGGGTGATCAGGGCGTTCGCGCGAGTTTCGAATGCAGTCTCGGCTCCGACGCTGCCATCTTCGAGGCGCCGATAAACTTGGTTAAGAGCAGCATCATTTGCAACCTCAACAAAAGTAGCAGCACCGGCTTCGCGTGCGTCTTCCAATATCTGCAACCGGCTTTCCGTAGCCTCGGCCTGTGTTGCGAGCGTCGCGCGACGATCCCGCAGGTCTTTCAATTGGCGGTTAAGTGCAGCTAAGGTTTCGGCGTTCACGAGCTCTGTGTTGGTAGAGAAGTCCTTTAGCTCAGCCTGCGCAGTTTCTAGCTCGATCTGAAGACCGCTTACACGTTCGCTGAGCCAGCTCGTGGCCTGTTCTGTTTTTTCGAACTTAACGGAAATTTGGTCTTGGATGTAGAGTTCGGCAAGTCTGTTTGCCATCGCCGCGGATTTATCCGGATCCTCGGTGGTCACAGTAATTTCAAAGACAAAACTCTGACGCAGGTTAGAGGCCGAAATCGAATCGAGGACAGTATTGATTGTAGAATCGAGAATAGCCCGTTCAGTGGCAGGCTGGGATTCTTGCGGTTCGGATATAAGGCCGCGTATAAAGCTGACCGCCTGTCCGATGGAAAAACTCGGATCAGGTTGCAGTCTGGTGTTGAACTCCGGATCTTGAAGAAGATTCATGTCCATTACCAAATCTTCGATAAGACCGCGCGAGCGGAGCACCTCAACCTCGGTATTGATCGTAGATTGATCGCCGCCAAGGCCGGTCACGACGCTTTCGATGTCCATCACCTGTTCTTGTCGGCTTTCTAGAGCGATTGCGGCCTTGGCGGTGTAGACCGGTACGGCCATGCCGTAGGCATAGTATCCCCCAAGCAGTAGTGCGAGCAAACCGCAAAGCGCAATCCAGAGTTTGCCCCGCCAGAGGGTGCGAAACAGGCTGGAGAGATCGATCTCATCGTCATTCTCGCGATCTTTATGGGTACCGTCGGAAAATACTTGTTGATTGGTCATGAAATGCCTGTTCCCATGTAAATCGCTTAGTCAATCGTTCACTACACCGGTAACTTCAGCAATGCCATGCAGGATCCGCAGAAACCTGGGTGAGAGCGACGAAACTACCCTCTACTTCCCAAATAGATCTGACGCAGACTTCGCTAAGCGTTGCACCTGCTTAGCCGGGTTGATTTACGCAAATATTCTTGCCGATAAACGGGCGTCAGAGCTTTGTCTCTCGAGGCGGAATGAGGTTGCCGTTGGTTGTAGAAGTTCACCCAGTTCCGAATGTTCTTTTCACCTCCAATCTCGCCTCCCCGATGAGGTAGACTCAATCGTATATCAAGACTCGCTACTGTCTCTCGAGAATGATGCGGGCCAATAGGCACCAGTTCGCACCTATCGAAGTGCGCTCAGGACCAGCGGGAGCTGCCCTGGTGTTGATTGTCACTGCCCGGGACTTCCCAGAAGCTTTCGCTCGGGTCAGAGCCTGCAGCAGAAGCGGAGGAGCATTCTATGGGCGAGGAAACAGTTCCGTTGAAGTCACTTGAAACTGAGTAATTACCCACCGGCAAGCCGTAAGCGGTTCACCATTGCGTGCTAGTCACTACCTTCGAAAGTAGGTCGCTGAAGCTCAACAAACCATTTGGACAATGTCACATAGATAGGATGACACCCCAATGTCAGGCCACAGCGGAATGCAGATAGGCGGCACAAGAGTTCACTTAAAGCGTCCTGCCGAAAACCTGAATCGCTGGGATTCCCGCGGGGCTGATTTTGTGATTCATTCTGTTTGGGAGGACGGATCATGTCAGCACCATTGCCACAAGCGCTGCGAGTGCGGTTTCAGAGATTGATTGAGGAAGGGTTTAGCGGTCGCGCGGCGGCGTTGCGGTTGCAGCTTTCGCCTGCAACGGGCGCGCGATGAGGACTTGCGATCCGGCGCACCGGCAGGGCAGGAGCAGCTCCGCAAGGTCGGCCGAAGGGCAAAGGAAAACTGGACCCTCACCGCGCCTTCTTCGCCGAAGTTGTCAGCCAAGACGGCGACATTACCATGCCCGAACTGGCCTCGGCTTTGTTCGACGCAACCGGTGTCCGCGCACATCCCGATGCGATCGGGCGGTTTCTGCGCAAGCTTGGATTCACATACAAAAAAAGTCGCTGGTCGCTGCCGAACGCCTTCGGGCAAAGGTAAGGAAGCAGCGCGAAGATTGGTTCAAACATCGCGTGCCCGCGGTGTCGGCCCGACCTGAACATGTTGTCTTCATTGACGAAACCTCTGTCAAAACCAACCTGACCCGGCCGCGCGGGTGGGCACTGCGCGGGCAGCGGCTGGTCATGGACGCCCCGTTCGGCGCATGGGGCACGCAGACCTTCATTGCGGGTCTCAGCGCGGGCTCCATGATCGCGCCCTGGGTTATCAAAGGCGTGATGGATGGCGCCGCCTTCGCCGCCTATGTCGAGAAGGTGCTGGCGCCAGCGCTCGCGCGCGGCACCGTGGTTATCCTGGACAACCTGGCCACCCACAAGAACGCAGCAGCAGCCAAGGCCCTGCGCGACGCCGGATGCTGGTTCCTGTTCTTGCCGCCTTACAGTCCTGACCTGAATCCGATTGAGATGGCCTTTTCGAAGCTCAAAGCACACCTCCGCCGGATTGGCGCGCGGACATTTACAGACATGTTCAATGCGCTCGGCGAAATCTGCGACCTCTACTCGCCAGAGGAGTGCTGGAACTACTTCAAGGCTGCCGGATATGTCTCAAGTTAAAAGTCGGGTGCTTTAAAGGTCACTTTTCAACCTTGGTTACATGACCTCGGGGCAGGGAAGAGCGGACTTCCCCGCCCATCAAATCGATCAGCACGCCGACACGCTCTGCGCTCGGCAGAGCCTCGATCTTTGTTACAAGTTCGGCGAAAGGTCCGGTGAGGATGCGCACGCAATCACCGACTGCTAGGTCATCTTCTCCCTTATGATCATTTCTCGGATCCCAGCGGTTCTGCAGAGCGCGGATAAGCTCTGCTGGAAGTGGCCGGGGGCGGCGGGGATCGTTCAGGATAAGGCGTGAAACGCCTCGTGTGCTGTTGATAGCCGTCCACCCATTCTGGTTTGGATCAAAGTTCACGAAGAGATAGCCGGGGAAGAGCGGGCGCTCTGCTCGTAATTTGTTTGGCTGGTTGTGAGGGCGGTGCACTAGTGCAGGCGAGAATGTGTCAAACCCCTGTCGCCTAAGATGAACCCGTGCTTGGGCGAGGCCATGCGGCCGGAGTTGAGCAACGAACCATCCCGCTCTTATACTATTGGACATCTATAGCTCTCTGGTCTTTTTTGCTCTGACAGGAGTAAGCGCGCACCGATGGCGCGCGCAGACCGTTGGAAGGAGGCAAAGAGGTTGGTAGGCAAAGCCCGCCACAAGTTTAGTTAACCGAGGTGGCTACACTGGAGATAATCGACGGAGTGATCTGGGTAATGACCCGGTTCCAGCGCGTGACTGGCTGTTCGGCGACAAAAATGATGTCGTTCGGACGTAGCTCCATGCGCGTAGCCAATATCAGATTGGTCGCATTGCGTGCATCGAGGTTCCATGCCGTGACCGCGCCAAACTCCCGAGGGTCGTTCGAGCCGCGCAATACGTAAATTTGGGAGGGGTTGCCGGTCATCGTGTCGATCCCGCCTTCGGAGTAAAGCGCGTCCGCAAGGGTAGATTTTCGGCCGAAGGGCAGGGTGAAACGACCGGATTTGGTCACTTCACCTGCGAGATAAGCATAATCCCTGTCTACCGCGTCGTTCGCAAGTTGGGCTTCGAAGTTGGCTCTGCCTTCTTGAAGTGACGCACGCCGCAAATCGACGACAGCAGTGAGCTCGGCCAAAGCTTGAGCACGCGCTTGCTGGCGGAACTGCTGGAGGGTGATTTGCTCGGCAAAATATGCCTGCGCCCGATCAAGCTGGTACTCGGTGTCGACAAACACGCTGTCGCCAGCAACGAGGCGGGTTTTCTGAAGGTCGGGCCGACGCAGGTACTGTTCAAGCGGGATCTGATAGAGGTCACCGTCACGGTAAAGGCGAATCGAAGCGTATTCGAGATCAGGGGTTTGGATACCGCCTGCGCCCGCGACGGCTTGGTCCAACGTAAGCTGTGTCAAAGTAATCGGGATAACGGTGGGGTTGCCGACAGCACCGCCGACAGAAACGCGTTTGGAATTAAATTCTGCGATCTCAAGGCTGAACGAGGGGTCGATCTGCGCCTCCAGCAAGCGCTGGAAAAGTGCCGCTTCGGCCTCTTCCAATGTCAGGTCAGAGACTTTGACCCGACCGACATCGGGAATGGCGATCGCCCCATCATCCTGAACGGTGTAGCCTTGGCGCCGGTTTTGCGCGGCGAGCAGACCGCTGAGCTCTTCGACCGTGCTGCTGCCACTGCGTGTCGCCAGCAAAAGCACATCCCCAACGCCGATATGATAGGTCGTGTTCGGCGGGGTGTTGGGGACGCGAAGCGCGAGGTTGCCGGGCTTCGTCTGAATTTGGGAAACAGGCGAGGGCGTCGGCCCCGCGCCGCGCAAGCCGCCTGCGCCGCCGGCAGTCTGGAAGAACACAGCCGGGAGCTGTTTGGGTTCATAGGCTGATCTATTCGCGGCCAGAACGGTTTCCGAGGTCAAAGGTACGATACGGACCTTGCTGCCAGCATCGGTGACTTTCGGAGAGACATAGGCGACCCCGCAACCGCTGAGGAGTATCAGAGTAGAAGCAGCGATAAAACGTTTAAACATTAAGGAACCTCGGAATAAAAACGAACGGCAGCGTGTGGACGCGAGAAGGGCTTAGGAACTAAAACTTGCAAATCGGTATGTACCTGCTTGCACAGCATTAAACATTCTCCAGCCGGATGTAGCCAAGGTCCGGGCCAATCCATTGCCGGGACGCAACGACTTTGCCCCCAGACATTTTATAGCTGTTCTTAAAGCTGTGATCTTTGCCATAGCAGGTTTCTGTGATCTGCGCATTTCCGCTATAGTTGCAGATGTAGCTCTTGATCACAATCTGATCTTCGCCATCGAGATAGCGATGAACGCGGACGGCTTGGCCGCCATGGCGCAAGCCCATGAGCACTTCGGCGACATCGCCGCTCATCAAGTCAAATCCAAGACCGCGGGTGCCGACAAGCACTCCTTCTTTGAGGCTCAGTGAGATGTTGTCGGGGGTGAAATAGGTTTCGACATTGCGATTAACCCCCTTACGCACGAGGATTGAGGCCCGTTCATTCTGCTCAAGCTGAGCGATCATCAAAGACGTGTGCTGAAACCGTTGACGCACCTCAGGGGTCACCTGCCGCCGAATGTCTGCCATGCTGGAAGGTTTCGAGTCGGGTTGCGTAAAGCCGAGAAGGGCCTGACCGATGGGGCCGAGGATGCTCTGCTGCGTTTGGCCCGACCCGCAGGCGGTCAATAGCCCCAGAAGGGACAAGACGGCGATAGATTTAAATTTCATCTCCAGAACCTGCCCCAGCTGTCTTTCAATTCGGGTGTATGATAGCCTCGCACGCTTTCGTAGAGACGGTCTCTGACCTTCAGCCTTGCCCCCCCGTCGCGTGTCAGTGGTTGGATCACGGCCTTATAGGTTTTGTCTGAAGGCTCGCCCAATACATGCGACAGCGGCACGGTAAAGCGCAGACCTTTGTCAAAAGACCCTTCGCCGAAATCGTCAAATGAGACATCGGTGAAGGTGGCGTAGGCGCCGATGCTCCAGCCATTTGCGAAGACGCGGTCGAGGGTAAAGGTCGCGCCGTAGTCGCCCGCCAGATAGCGGCCCGCGTCCACTTGGCCAAGGTAGCCGTTGCCAAAGTCGTAATAGGCGGAGAGGTGACCTGTCGCGATTTCGTAGTCCCGGAAGCCGAACCTTTGGTCGAAATCGCGCTGCACTGCGTAATTCACCTCTGCGCCCAGTGCCAAGCGGCTGGCGACGGGTTTCCAAAGCAATTCACTCGAAACTCCCCCGAATTGCGATTCGAGGTAGCCTGCGGTGACCCGGGCGTAGAGATCTTTGCCGGGTCGGAAGTAATGCGCCAGCGTCAGATGCTCTAGAGCGGTTTCCCCCTCGCGCGCGTAGATTGCGGATTCGGACCGAACCCGCGGCAGCACGGAATTAGAACCGCGGGCCGCGTCACCGATATTTCCCGCCAGCCGCTGTTCAATGCTGCCTGAAAGGAACCAGCCCGGCGAAATGTCGTAACGCCCTTGCAGCCGCAGGCCGGTGTCGAGACGTACCGGCTCATCCGGATCGAAGTAGCTGGCGTTAAGGTAGGGGCCGACGGACCAAGTCAGTTTGGGGTAGTGGTCGCCATGATAGGTCGCACCATCCAAGCTACCTGCGGCATCCTCAATATCCGCGCGGGCGTAGGTCTGCCATGATCCGTCTGCCTCATGCTCCAAATCCTCAATGTCCGACCGGTGCAATGTCGTTGCGGAAAGCGGGATGCCGTTCTCTAACGGGACAACGGTAAAGCTCTCAACCGATGCGGGCATAACCTGCGTAAGGATGCGCGCCGTGCGCCCAATGGCTTCGGGACGTGCGAGGTAACGCTCGTTACGAATGTGGACGATCACGGCATTCGGGCTGATTTTCATCGCCTCAAGGGCCATACCGTCGCTGGCAAGCAGCGTGCTAGTTTGCTCCTGCAGGCTGGATTCGACACCAACGGTCTGCGTCCAACCAAGATCGGACGCCGCCCCCGGCGGGCGCCGCTTCACTGGCAAAGGTGCGGGGCCCTTGCCACCGTTTACGAGGGGGTGCCTTGGGTTGTTCCGCAGGTTCAGCGAGAAGCCAAATGTTGAGCCGTAAAGGTAATGCGCCTGAAGGTGGATGTTGTCGCGGATCTCGTAGTCGAGGCCGAAGTTGAATGGGGACTTATGCTCGAACGAACCGTATCGGGTCTCACGATTGTAAGCATCAGATGAATACTCGGCCTTTAACGTAAGCTTGTCACTGGCTTGCCAGGCCACGCCGCCAAAGAGCGCAGCATCCCCGCGGAACCAACCCGATGTCTCAATTTCACCGCCACGACCGGCATCACGGTCGGGTCTGGTATCAAATCGACCGTCTATGACACCGAGCGGGTTGGAGAAGCCGTTGTAGCTGCCAAGCCGGCCCCAGCCGATACCACCTGTAAAGGTTAGGCGGGGAGAAATGCTTTTAGTCGCGACAATATACTCACCAGAGTAAATGCCCGTGCCAATAAAATCTTGCAAGCCAACCGCCACCGCCGGTCGGCTGCTGGTTTCGTCTAGTAAGCGATAGCGCAAGTCGAACGAGCGGTCAAAAGTAGCGTCGCCATTGGGTAGGTAATCATCAATCTTACTATATCGGAAACTACCGGAGAGGCGTGGGGTGATCTGAAAGCTCAGCGTCGTGCGGGCTGTGTTGGCGAACTGACTATATGTCGCCGTCAGCTCAGCGTCTTCAGCGCTCTGTGCTGTCGGCATGTCAACCAAACCGACCGTGCCATAAGTTGTATATGAATAACCTTGCGTTTGCGCTGCGGCGGGCAGCAAGAGCAAGCCAACGCCGACCATCGCGCGCTGAGTTCGGCGACGTGAGGTGGGCTTTGCGCAAGGCTTGTGAGTCATATCTCTCTCCGTTCCTTAGAAGAAGGGATACTTGTTCAGCCGCGACAGGGCAATCTCTGTGGGCGATGCTCCGGTATTCAGACGCCTTCGGAAGTTTGATGTGGCCTATCGGTCGCAGTCGCGTTAACCGAATGGTTCGCAGAATGACTGGAACGAGACAGCACTTAGGGGGCGGAATGCGCGCGTGGATCACGTCATGGCTAAAGGTCTGGAATAAGCGCAGCGACGCGGAAGCCGAAGGCAAACCTGATAATTTCGCACCTGAGGCGCCTTTTTTCGCGGTCGGTGATATCCACGGCTGTGCGGGGCTCCTCGAAGAGTTGCTGGAAAAGCTAGGGGCGGTCGCCACCGGTGAAGAGGTATGCGTTTTCCTCGGTGACTATATTGATCGCGGTCCAGACGGGCAGGGCGTGCTGACGCGGCTTTTCAGCCTTTCCCGGCAATACCCGGACAAAGTCGTGTGTCTGATGGGTAATCATGAGCGCATGATGCTCGACTTCATTGATGATCCCGCAGGCGCAGGTTTGGAATGGTTGAAATTTGGGGGTGTGGAGACCCTGCAAAGCTTTGGGGTCTCTGTCGATAAGCGTGGGTTGGACAGCGCCGGATCGATTGAACTGGCAAATGCATTGGAGGCCGCGCTGCCGATTGGGATGCAGGAATGGCTGCGTGCTCTGCCGCTCCAATGGTCGAGCGGCAATATGCACTGTGTCCATGCGGCGATGTCCCCGAAGCGCCACCCAGGGGCGCAGCGCGAGGAAGCGCTTTTATGGGGGCACCCAAACTTCTTCAGCGAGCCGCGTGATGACGGGGAGGTGGTTGTTCACGGCCATACGATCGTGGAGAAGCCGGGTGTCTATACAAGCCGGGTCTCTCTAGATACCGGCGCCTATCGAACTGGACACTTGACCGCTGCCCGTATCTCTGCCGGCGCCTGCATTTTTCTTCAGACTGAAAGCTGACTGCAATAAATTTGGCGTCTAAATTAGATTCTGCCTTTTCCAAGCTTTTGATTGAAGATAGGTGTTCATCTGTGAACGCTGCGCCGTTCATTCTCGGAGGTAGCCCTAGCGACCTCTGGTGCGGTAGCTATGTCGCAGAGGGTTATGGCAAAGCCAGTCAGTGAAGATATCCGGTTCCGAATGATGCGGGCGCTTGAGGCCGATCCGAAGCTGTCTCAGCGAGATTTGGCCAAGTCCCTCGGGATAAGTCTTGGGGTGGTGAATTATTGCCTCAAGGGTTTGATCGAAAAGGGCCAGGTGAAAGTTGGAAACTTCCGGGCGTCTGGGAATAAGGTGCGCTATACATATGTTCTGACGCCGCGCGGCGTTTTGGCCAAGGCAAAGCTGACGACGGCCTTTTTGAAGCGCCGCATGGCTGAGCATGAGGCATTGATTGCGGAGATCGAGGCGCTGCAGCGTGAGATTAATCCTGAAGTGGCCGGGCAGGGGGCTCCAGAAGACCTTCGATAGTTTGCGTTATTGGGGGTTTGCTGGAGCGGGAGTCACACGCCGCGAGCCCTCTCTATCGACTAAGTTATCGTAACCATTGAAGCGGGGCAGAGTTCGAAACTCATTCGGTTCGAGCAGATTTGACAGTCACCGTTTTACGGCGCTCGGAATGAATACAGCCTAATCGAAATCCCGCCAACCCATGTTCTTCGACTTCCAAGGCATGGTTCACCATCACATCATCTGGATCGCCTCACTCAATAAGAGAACCGATTGCTACCACAGGTAGGCCTTCGACTGCTTACGGGAGGTGCAGGGAATAATGGTGATCCCCCGACGAAATTCCTCTCGCGCGACCAAGGCTCGAAATCCCTTGCATTCTCGGTCACGGTCACAAGGTTTTTCGCGTATCGCCCTCGCCAAGAGGAGATGATTTGGTTCCCCCGTGGTACCTTAATTTCGCGGATGAACGGCGTAGTGCCCGATTTCGATCAGTTCGAGCGCCATCTTTGGCGATAAACACCAAGCGTGGGATGCCTGCCCCGAACAAAACTCCCGCAAGATCAAGTGTGATCGCCGCGCTCAGCGTAGCCTTACCAATCGTGATCAGTATCTTTTCTGTCACAAACCTCACAAGAGTGCGATAAAGACTAAGGAAATGAAGGGAGAGCAGTGTCACAACAGTCGCGGCGCAAAGAGCCACCCAGACCACAGGATTTCCCAAAGATCGGACCATGACGTCAAGACTGACGTTTGAAGCGACTGCGCCAAGGCTTGACCGCCGCCAGGTTTGCAACGTGAGGGCAGCAGCCAGAAAACCTTCGCTTGCTCAAAGCAACGCTCAAACCGCCCGCAACTGATCCGCCTCGACCGCCACGCGTGTCTGCGCACCCATGATCTCCATCAGGACCCAGGCGCGCCGGTCAGGCGCGATCTTTTCCACCTCTGCCACAAAGTTGGCAAAGGGTCCCTTGGTCAGAGTTACCTGATCGCCGGGTTTCAAGAGCTTTGGGGGCAGCAAGTTGCCCTTCGCGTCGCAGCGCAGCATGAGCTGTGAAACCAGGTCCAGCGGCACTGCCGTCGGCTCCTTGCCGAAGCTCACCAGCCGTGTGATGCCGTAGGTCGAGTTGACCGTGCGCCAGAACCCGCGGGCCGCGTCGAAGGCCACGAAGATGTAGCCTGGAAACAGGGGGCGCATGGCAGCCACAAACTTGCCGCTACGTTGGCGCGTCTCCTCTTCCAGTGGCAGAAAGGTTTTGAAGCCTTGGCGCTTGAGGTTCTTGTCCGCGATGTTGGCACAGTTCGGCTTCAGCTGCGCCAGAAACCAGCTCGAGCCGCGATCGTGGAATGTCATCTTGCAACCTCGTTAATATTCTGTCGCCCACATATCGCTCGAACTTGAACAGATGCAAGTCAGCTTTTTCGGAAGGTGTGTGATATTTTGATTAAAGACGGCGCCCCTCTCCCTCAGCGCGTTGATATAACGAAATAATTAAGCACTATCAGCTATTTGAGTTTTGCTACCCACGCAAACGTCCGACCGGCAGACACGCGGATCGGAGGCTGACTTGAACGGGAGTGGCGAGATTACCGAGTTTCGGGCGGCGCAATATTTGCGCATGTCGACGGAGCACCAGCAGCATTCGACCCACAACCAGTCCGACAAAATACGCGAATATGCCGGCAAGCGCGGTATCGAAATCATCAAGACCTGTGCTGATGACGGCAAGAGCGGCCTTTCCATCGGTGGGCGCGCGGTCCTGCAGCAGTTGATTGCTGATGCGGAGTCCGGCGCAGCCGACTTCAACGTGATCCTGGTCTATGGCGTCAGTCGTTGGGGCCGTTTTCAGGAGGCCGATGAGACCCCCCAATACGAATACATCTGCAAGCGCGCTGGCATCAACGTTGCCTATTGCGCTGAGCAGTTCGAAAACGATGGCTCGCCCGTCTCGACCATCGTCAAGGGTTTCAAGCGCGCCATGGCTGGCGAATACAGCCGGGAGCTTTCCGTCAAGGTTTTCGCCGGCCAATGCCGATTGATGGAGCTGGGGTTCCGCCAAGGCGGCGCGGCCGGGTTCGGGTTGCGCCGGGTGCTTGTGAACGAGCGTGGCGAGATCAAGGGCGAGCTGAAGCGTGGTGAGCACAAATCGGTGCAAACCGACCGGGTCATTCTGATGCCCGGGCCCGATGAGGAAGTGGCCTAAGTCAACAAGATGTATCGCTGGCTGATCGAGGAGGATCTGTCCTTCCGCGAGATCGCTGACCGCCTGAACGAAGAAGGTGTGACCACTGATCTGGATCGGCCATGGAAGCCCGGCACAGTGCGCACGGTTTTGAGCAATGAGATGTACATCGGCAACAACGTCTACAACCGCTCCTCCTTCAAGCTGAAGAAGCTGCATGTGGAAAACTTTCCGACCTGGGGTGCGCAAGGAAGGCGCCTTTGAGGGGATCGTGCCGCTCGAGTTCTTCCTGACGGCGCAGGAAGTGATATCGACGCGGTCGGCGCGCCTGTCAGACGAAGAACTGCTGGATCGCCTGAAACAGCTTTACGCGGACGCGGGCCAGCTTTCCGGGGTGATGATCGATCGGGCGCCAGACATGCTGTCGTCTTTGGCCTATCGCAACAGGTTCGGATCGTTAACCCGGCCCTATGAAATGATTGGCTATCGATCGAATCGGGACCAAGAGCGCATCGCCTTCAACAAGCGCTTGCGTGGGATGCACCCTGAGATCATCGCGCGGACCGAGGCGGGCATTGCTGCAGCCGGCAGAACAGTGGCAAGTGATCTCAAGACCGACCTGCTGACCATTAAGGGCGAGATGGTCGTCAGCCTAGTGCTGGCGCGCTGGCAACCGCAGGGCGACGGGCGGATGCGCTGGCGGATCCGGTTTGCCTCGATGCGCTATCAGGCCGACGTCACACTGGCGGCGCGGCTTGATCCCGGCAACCGCGAGGAGCTCAATTACTACCTTTTGCCCTGATTCGACCCTCCCCGGCAGGAAATTCGGCTCTGCAACCGCACCAGCATCGCCTTTGAAGCCTTCCGGTTCGAGGACCTCGGTTTCTTCTACGGAATGGCAGAACGGGTCGGCATTCGTGGGAAATGGGGATGAGGATCGGGTCTATGGAGATCACGCCAGCACAACACGCAAGTTCAAGGAGCTCGTGTCCTCGATCCGGGAGATCGGTTTAATCGAGCCGCTCTCGGTCATCCAGCCTGATCCGGATGCGGCGGATTTTTTGCTGCTTGATGGCAGTTTGCGGGTACTAGCACAGAAGGAACTGGGCCAAGAAACGGCGCCCTGCCTGATCGCTAAGGATTTCGAAACCTACACCTACAGCCACCGGTTCAACTGGCTCTCAACGGTGCAGGAGCATTACATGCTGCGGCGCGCAATCGACGAGGGCGTCAGCAAGGAACGGCTCGCGCGCGCCTTTAACGTAAACCTTTCAACCATCATTAGCCGGATCAACCTGCTGCACGGGTTCTGCCCCAAGGCGGTGGAGTTGTTTCAGGAGCAACAGTTCACACCGGATGTGACCCGGCATCTGCGCAAGATGAAAGCTGCTCGGCAGATCGAAGGGGTCGATGATGGACCAGCCCTGTGCTGGTGAAGTCGTTTCGTTATGAGTTTGGCGAATACTCAGGCTATCTATTGGTGGCGATGCCGAAGGACCGCCGATGTGCTCAGCGTAAGTGAGGTCCCCCTCCGGTTGCGCCTGCACCTGCGAGTTGATGGCTGCATCATCGTCCAAAGTGATGAAAACCTCTGAAATTCTGAAATTCCCGCTTGTTTGCGCACGCAGAATTTGCTAGCGTTCGAAACTGAACGATGCTGAAGCTGCTCTCATCATCACCTTTGCATCCAACAAGGCGCCCAGCGGGCAGTTCTTGTGCGGTAGCCTGAGAAAATCCCAAAAATGACCAGCAAGCGCACCAAGCTGCAGGAGGACACGCATTTTCGCGTGCTTCGTCTACTGCAAGAAAACCCTGAAATGTCTCAGCGTGAGCTGGCGGACGCAGTCGGCGTAAGTGTCGGCGGGATTCACTACGTGCTCAATGCACTGATTGAGAAGGGTTTGGTGAAGTTAGGAAATTTCAAAGCAGCGGAAGATAAGCGGCGTTATGCCTACGTCTTGACGCCCAAAGGTATTGCGCGCAAGGCGGCGCTGACGCGAGCATTTCTGGCAAGGAAGATGGAAGAGTATGAGGCCTTGAAACTGGAAATAGAACAATTGGTTGACGAAACCGAAAACAAGACGCCGATATCTGCAACTGAGTGATGCTTTCGCACCCATATCGCCATTTCGCAATAGCAAATTCGAGCGAATCAATCCGTCCGGGAGAACGGTGAATCACCGTGGTTGAGAATTGTCCTGTCCCGCGGTCGATCGACATGCTTGTGCTCGGGACCGTGCAATTCGGGGTCCCCTATGGTATCGCCAATCGCGCGGGAAAACCTGATATCGGCCGAGTGCGCGGGATCCTGGATCTTGCATATCAACTCGGCATCAGGGTGCTCGATACGGCCGTCGCCTATGGCGAGAGCGAGAAGGTACTCGGCTCCTGCGGCATGGATCGCTGGTCGGTCATCACCAAGGTGCCTTCCCTCAAAGACATCGACGATCCCGATATCGGAGACGTTGCCCGCGACGCGGTATTGCGGTCGCTGGACCGGCTCGGGGCGGATAGCCTGCACGCGGTTCTGGCGCATGACCGCCGTGATGCGGCTGGAGACCGGGGCCGCCGTCTGCGCGATGCGCTTGCTCCGTTGGTTGCCTCAGGGCATATCGGCAGGCTCGGGGTGTCGGTCTACGGGCCTGAAGACATGGAGGGGATCGCCACTGGCAATGCACAGATCGTTCAGGCGCCACTGAACGTCTTCGACCAACGTTTCATAACCTCCGGTGAAGCCGCCCGCCTGAGCGCGGCCGGCGGGGAGCTTCATGTGCGCTCGGTGTTTCTTCAGGGCCTTCTTTTGATGCCGGCCAAGGATAGGCCGGCACGGTTCGCCCCCTGGGCAGAAGAACTGGCGCGCTTCGACGGCGAGGTCGAGGCCAGCGGCCTCGATCCGGCAGCCTATTGCCTGGGCTTTGCGGCCGGCCAGGCGGCCGTCAGCCGCTGCGTCCTTGGCGTGGAAACGGCACAGCAGCTCTCTCAGCTCGTTGCCGCATTCGAAGCCGGTCAACAGGTGGGCCATGACGACCACAACCTCGGATCGGATGATACCGGGTTTATCGACCCGCGGCAGTGGGAGACCGCTTCATGACTCTGCGGATGGGCATTATCGGCTTGTCGCCCGGCAACGGACATCCCTACTCCTGGGCGGCAATCTGCAACGGCTACGATCCCGAGGCGATGGCTGACTGCGGATTTCCTGCGATCCCGGACTATCTAGCGCGGCAGTCCTGGCCCGAAGATCGGCTGGCGGGGGCACGGGTGACCAATGTCTGGACACAGGATGAGGCCGAATCCCACAAGATCGCGAGAGCGTCTCACATCGGCACCGTATCCCGCAAGCCGGAAGACATGATTGGCGAGATCGACGCGCTCTTGCTGGCACGCGACGATGCACAGAACCACCTCCGTTTCGCCGACCCTTTTTTGCGCGCGGGCCTACCCGTTTATATCGACAAACCCGTCGCCTTGTCCGAGGCCGGATTCGACGCCCTCAACGCCCTGCAACGCTATCCTGGCCAGATTTTCTCCTGCTCGGCGCTAAGGTTTGCGCCCGAGTTGCAGCTGGATGCCGACGCGGCGGCCTGGATCGGACCGATCCGGCTGATCCAAGGCGCAACGCCGAAATACTGGGAGACCTACGCCATCCACCTGATCGACCCGCTGTTGACGATTTTGGGCCACGCGGCACAGCCCGAACGCCTGTTTGGCGGACCCGTCGGTGCGAATGGCCGGCTGCTTGCTCTGCGCTGGCCCGACTTCGGGCCCGACGTGCACCTGATGGCCACTGGCAGCCTGCCCTCGCCCCTGCAACTGCGCATCGTCGGCGAAACGGACGAGGTCGTTCTGGCATTCCACGACACCTTCACAGCGTTCAAAACGGCCCTGGCCGAGTTCGTCGCCAGCGTGAACGAGGGACGCTCACGGCTGCCGGCAGACTTCAACCGCCGCGCGGTGCAGATCATCGAGATGGGATTGCAATGACAAAAACGGTCCTGATCACCGGGGCGACAGGCAAGCTGGGCGCCGCCATCGCACGCCATCTCGCACCGCTGGGCTGGCAGCTGGTGTTGACTTCGCGAGAGGCCGCGCGGTGCGAACCGCTGGCGCAGGAGCTGCGCGCGGCGGGTGCGACGGTGCATACCGTGGCGCTCGATCTCCTCGACGAGGACAGCACGGAGACCCTGGCGGCACGGATCGCAGACGCGGGCGCCTCGGTGACACATTTGGTGAGCAATGCGCGCTCGCTCGACACGCTCAAGATCGACGAGGTGGGCTTGGCGCCGAAGCGGGAATTCCTCGAAGAATTTGCCATCGATGTCGTCGCGCCTTATCGCATGCTGATGGCCTTCGTCCGCGATCCGCGCCACCAGCTGCGCGGCGTGGTGACCGTGGGGTCGCAATACGGGGAAGTGGCGCCGAACCCGGCGCTCTATGACGGCGATCTGAGATGCTCGCCGGTGCAATACGGTGTGGCAAAGGCCGCACTTCATCAAATGACGCGCGAGCTTTCCGTCAGGCTGGCCCCGGATGTGCGGGTGAACTGCGTCGCCTATGGCGGCTTTGTTGGACGCACCGACGCCGCGTTTGAGAACCGCTACGCCCGGCTTGCACCGCTGGGCCGAATGCTGACCGAGGCCGACGCCGGCGGGCCGGTGGCGTTTCTCCTCGACGACGCGGCGGCTGCGGCGGTGACGGGTCATGTCCTTGTCGCCGATGGCGGATGGAGCGTTTGGTGAGTAATATCGCGATCATCCCCGCGCGCGGCGGCTCGAAACGCATCCCGCGCAAGAATGTCACGCTGTTTCGCGGCCGGCCGATGATCGGTTGGACGATCGAAGCCGCGCTAGAAAGCGGGGTGTTCGATACCGTGCTGGTCTCGACGGATGACGACGAGATCGCTGAAGCCGCGCGCGCCGAGGGCGCCGAGGTTCCCTTCCTGCGCGATGCCCACGCCGACGATCAAAGCCCGGTCAGCGAGGCGATCATTACCGCCCTGGGCCAGGCCGAGCGCCACTATGGCACGTCCTTTTTGTCTGTTGCGCAGTTGATGCCCAACTGCCCCCTGCGAGGCGCCGACGCGATCCGCGCCGCCTGGGCGTATTTCGAAGGCGGCGGGCACTGTTACCAGATCAGCGCCTTCGAGTTCGGCTGGATGAACCCCTGGTGGGCGGCACGGATGGGGGCCGACGGCCAGCCCGACTGGCTGTTTCCCGAAGCCCGGGTGTCGCGCTCGCAGGATCTGGAGCGGCTCTATTGCCCGACCGGGGCGATCTGGATCGCCGATGCCGCGGCGCTGGTCGAGGCGCGCAGCTTTTACGGGCCGGGGCATGTGCTCTGCCCGATTGCCTGGCAGGCGGCCGTCGATATCGACGAATACGACGACCTCGACATGGCCGAAGCCCTGGCCGAGATAGCCGCCCGCGGGCCGAGGGTGCGTGCATGAACCCGCGCTTCGTGTTCCGTGTCGATGCGTCGGTAACCATCGGGACCGGGCATGTGATGCGCTGCCTGACGTTGGCCGATGCGCTCAGGGCCCGTGGCGCGGAATGCCGGTTCGTGACACGCGACCTGCCCGGCCATCTAGCCGCGGTGATCGAGGATCGGGGCTTTGCCGTCTTGCTCCTGCCCGCCCCTTCTGGCCCAGTGCCGCAGGGCCCGCCTACGCATGTGGCCTGGGCCGGGGTGAGCTGGGAGCAAGATCTGGCCGACACGCGGACCGTGATCGACGGGGCCGACTGGCTGGTGGTCGACCATTACGCCTTTGACGCGCGCTGGCAGCAGGGGCTTCGGGATCGCGTCGGTCGGATCATGGTGATCGACGATCTGGCCGACCGTCCGCATGCGGCGGATCTCCTGCTGGACCAGAACCTCGGCCGTGCGGCCCAAGACTACGACGGGCTGCTGCCCGAGGCCTGCCGCCGCCTGACCGGCCCGCGTTTCGCCCTGCTGCGCCCCGAATTTCGCGCGGCGCGCATGGCGTCCCTGGCGCGGCGCGGAGCCGGGCAGGGCGTCCGGCATATCCTGATCTCGATGGGCGGAACGGATATGCCCGACGCGACCTCGCGCGTGCTCGATGCGCTGTCTCGGGCCGACCTGCCGGGGGAACTGCACCTGAGCGTCGTGATGGGGCGGAGCGCCCCGGCGCTGGAGCGGGTGCGCGCACGCGCAGCGCGGATGCCCTGGCCGACCGAAGTGCTGGTCGATGTGCATGACATGGCACGGCTGATGCAGGATGCCGATCTGGCCATCGGCGCGGGCGGCAGCACGACATGGGAGCGCTGCTGCCTTGGCCTGCCCTCGATCATTGTCGAGACTGCCGACAATCAGGCCGGCGCGGTCGCTGCGATGGAGGCCGAGGCTGCGGCTCTGGGCACGGGGCCGCTGCTGGATGCGCGGTTCGACGACAGACTTGTGCAGGCGGTGGGGCAGGCACAGCAGGAACTGGAGGCCCTGTCGCAAAGCGCGGCGCGGGTTTGTGATGGAGAAGGGGTTTGCCGGGCGGTGACGGAAATGGGGCTGGGTCAGATACGGGTTCGCAAGGCGCGCATGTCAGATGCCGAAGCGATCTGGCACTGGCGCCATCATGGCGATGCGGCGGCCTTCTATCTTGACCCGACCCCAACCCCGCTCGTTGACCATCTAGCGTGGTTCGAGACCGCCCTCGCCTCTCCATCGCGTGACCTGTTGATCGTGGAATACGACGAACAACCCGCAGCGCATGTGCGGTTTGACAGATGCTTGCAACATCCGGATGAGGCAGAAATCAGTATATATCTTAACCCACTGTTTCGCGGGAAAAGCATGTCGACACCGTTTCTGCTTGCCGCGATCAACATGCGCCATTCGAGCCCCTACAAACACATGATTGCGAAGGCGCACAGGTCCAATGAACCTTCAATCCGGCTCTTCATATCCGCCGGTTTCGAAAGGGTTTCGGAAACGGATCAGTTTGTGACTCTGCGAACGAACGAGAAAAGTGCAAGATTTAAGCGCGATGATCAGCAGGTTTCGGAGGGTCCATGACGAATTACCTGTTCTGCAGCAACCGACCGTGGTCAATATCGGCTTTTATGGAAATGCGAAGGGACCTGCCCGGAAACTGGAACCTCTGCATATCGCCATCCGATCTTGCCGAGAGCGCGGCGCGGCTTAATCCGCGCTACATTTTTTTCCCTCATTGGTCGTCGATTGTGCCGCAAGCGCTGCTCGACAAGCATGAGTGCGTCTGTTTCCACATGACTGACGTTCCCTATGGCCGCGGCGGAAGCCCGCTTCAGAACCTGATCGCTCATGGTCACAAGGAAACGATGTTGACCGCGCTGAAGATGACAGCAACCCTCGATGCAGGTCCGGTCTATTTCAAGAGACCCCTGTGTCTGGCAGGAAGTGCAGAGACGATCTTTCGTCGGGCATCGGAATTGAGTGTCCGGATGATGGCGCAAATCGTCGCCAATGAACCGACACCCGTTCCGCAACAGGGCGAGCCGACTGTCTTTCCTAGACGCAAGCGCGAACAGAGCGAATTGCCGTACGGCGCCACCGCCGAACAGCTCTACGATCATATCCGTATGTTGGACGCCCCCGGCTACCCGCACGCCTTTCTGCGCTTCGGCAATTTTCACGCCACCTTCACAAAGGCTCGGATAAGGGGGCCCATTGTGGAAGCTTCGGTGCGTTTTGAAGCAGTCGATTCGGGTGAGAGCACATGAAACGGATTCTGGTGGTCGTGGCCCATTCCGATGATGAAGCGCTTGGATGTGGTGGCACGCTTGCAGCGCAGGCTGACCGCGGGGCAGAGATCGCGGTCATGTTTCTGACGAACGGGGTCGGTGCACGCCGTGTTGCGCAGAATGATCCAAGAGTCACACAACGAGCCGAGGCATCACGCGCTGCGTGCAAGGTGATGGGGGTGAAAACAATCTTCCAGCGCGACTTCCCGGACAATCAGCTTGACTCGGTGCCGTTGCTCGATGTGGTGCAATCGGTTGAAGAGGTTGTGGCCGAATTCAAACCGGATATCATCCTGACCCATTTCGATAATGATCTGAACGTCGATCACCGCGTGTGTCACCAGGCTGTTCTTACGGCCTGCCGTCCGCAACCCGGGCATAGCGTCAGAACGATCCTGAGCTTTGAGGTCCCGTCGTCAACGGAATGGGCGTTCTCGGCTCCGGCCTTCTCGCCCAATGTCTATGTCGATATCTCTGCGCATACCAAACATAAGCAGCAAGCACTTGAAGCCTATAGCGGGGAGATGCACGCGGCGCCACATGTCCGGTCTATCAAGAGTATCGAGGCGTTGGCTCGCTGGCGCGGTGCGACTGTGGGGGTCGAGGCCGCAGAAGGGTTTTGTCTTATTCGCCAGATCAGCAAGGAGATTTGAACGATGAATCCGAGTGTTTCCATCAACGGCCGCCAGATCGGGCGGGATCATTCACCTTTTGTGATTGCCGAATTGTCAGCAAATCATAACGGCAGTCTCGATACCGCGCTTGCGATCATCGACGAGGCGGTCAAGGCCGGTGCCGATGCCATCAAGCTGCAGACCTACACGCCCGACACAATGACGCTTGATCATGACGGCCCTGAATTCCAGATTACGGGCGGGCTGTGGGATGGCTACAACCTCTACAAGCTCTACGAATGGGCCCACACCCCCTGGGACTGGCACGAAGCCCTCTTCGCCCATGCCCGCAAGCGCGGGATCACCATCTTTTCCAGCCCCTTCGATACTACCGCCGCGGACCTCCTGGATGAACTGGGCGCGCCGGCGTTCAAGATTGCCTCTTTCGAGGCGATCGACCTGCCGCTGATCCGTTATGTCGCCGCCAAGGGAAAGCCGATGATAATCTCGGCCGGGATGGCCGACCTTGACGAGATCACCGAGGCGGTTCAGGCCGCGCGCGAGGGCGGTTGCGAAGATCTGGTCTTGCTGCATTGCGTGTCGGGATATCCCGCCCCGCCTGAGGATTACAAGCTGGCCACGATGAGGGATATCGAGCGGCGCTTTGGCGTGCCGGTGGGGCTGTCCGACCACACGCTGAACAATGTCAGCGCCATTGCGGCGGTGGCGCTGGGGGCGACCGTGATCGAGAAGCATTTCACCCTGGATCGCAACGGCGGTGGCCCCGATGACAGTTTTTCGCTGGAACCCGCCGATCTCGCGCAACTGTGCCGCGATGCGCACATCGCATGGCAGGCGATCGGGACGGTCGATTACGGTCTGAAATCAAGCGAACAGGCGAATACCGTGTTTCGCCGGTCGCTCTATGCGGTTCAGGACATTCCGGCGGGCTGCGTGATCACGCCCGCGTATGTCCGCTCGATCCGACCGGGCTACGGGCTGGCACCAAAGTATCTGGACAAGGTGATCGGCGCGCGCGCCCGGCAGGCGATTGCCCGGGGGCAGGCGATCCAGTGGGATCTGATCGACACGGACAGTTAACAGGATGACCGTTGGGCAACTGATCTCAAGCTATCCGGTGCATCGCACCGTGGTTGCCGGTCTGACCTTTGTCGCCGCGATCCTCGCTGCCCGGCTTTTGCCAGCCGCGGATTTCGCGGCGCTGATGACTGCCGCCTTCATGGCGAAGTGTCTACAGTTGTGCAATCTGGGGGCTACCAACGGCTATTTCGTCAGCCGGTATTCCGGGGAAGGCCCGCTGGCGCAGGACGTGGCCGGTGCAGAGCGCCGCTATCTTCTGTTTTTCCTGCTGCAGATGCTGGCGCTTGGGGTCGTGGTGCTTGCCGTTGCGCTGTGGTTGTTCCCACAATACCGGATCGGCGCGCTTGCCTTCCTTTTGATCGCGCCGATCTTCGCGGTTGAACCCTATCTGCGCTACCGGCGGAATTTCTCGTTTTCGTTGATGCCGGACCTGCTATTGTCGATAGCATTGCTGACTGTCGTTGCGCTGCATATCGCCCGGGAAGAGACCGGGCGAACCGATATTCCATACCTTTCAATGATCGCTGCACTAACGGGCCTTGTCATGGTTCTGGCAATGCGCCAGCATCTTCCGAGCAAGGGCGCTGCACCGCTTGACTGGCGGGGATATGGCGAACTGTTGGCGCTTGGCATGCCGGTCTATGTGGCGTCATTCCTGTTCGTGGCGACATCGTCTATGGACAGACTGATTCTTCCTTTGCATGGCGCTGATGAACAGGTGGCGCTATATTTCCTTGGCCATCAGCTTTCGGTAGGTGCCATGATCTTTCTGACAGCGATCAATTTTATCAACACCGTGAATCTGGGTGAAGCACGCAAACAGAAAAATGGGATTTCGACGCAATTCATCTTCAGAAAGTTGCTGATTGCCGCGGGCGTCGGGGTTGCCAGTTTTTTTACGCTTGTCGCCGCGGCTGTCATGCTTGAGGACATGTTTCTGCCATCGACCTTCGAGGGGCTGACATTGGTGGTGGTGTTGCTGGGCTTTGCTTTCGCAGTTTTCTTTGTCGCTGGTTCTATTACACCGCTTGCGGCCTATTACCGCCGTCAATTGCCTCTGACCTTTGCGATGGGTTTTGGTGCATTGATGGTATCAGCAAACAATCTCTATGCTTATCATGAGGGCCTGGGGGCTATCTGGCTTGCCGGCGGGACATCAATAATTTTGACTCTTTACGCGGCATTTGCCCTGTTTTTCGTGCTTTCGACTGTGAAGCGTCATTCCGGCAGAATGGCCGCAGCATGACCAAAGACCGCGCTCAAAGCTCTTTGTATTGCAGCCCCAAGGCATGCAGGTTGCGACTGCAAAATATTTAGTTGGAAATCCTAGCATGAACAGAACAGCTTCTATCCTTCTCTATGTAAGGCCTTGGAATAAAACGCAAATGCAGCATTTGGCATGCGGCATCTTTGGCGCAGGGGCGACCCTGCACCAGACAAGCGAACACGCCAGCATCGACAAGAGCGGTCTGAGTGCGGCTCTGACTGCCATCTTCGGCAAGATCAAACCGGACGCGTCATTTCGACATCTGAGCGCGCCGGAAACGACCGATATCACCCTGCGGTGTCGTTTGCTTCGAAGCTTCGATCCTGCAACGGCGCGTCGTCTTCTTCTGGCTGCCGAACAGGCGATCAGCGACGTGCTGGACAAGGCCCGGCCGGATGCGATGCTGTCCTTGACCATCGACAGTTACATCATGGATGTATTTGCCACCCTTTGCGCACAGCGCGGGATCCGCTTCATCGGCATCGTGCCCAGTTTCGTCAAAGAGCATTTCCGTGTCACCACACGCGGGGAATACGTGCCCTGCCGAACGGTGAGCGAGGCCGAAATCGACAAGGCTTTGGCAAACCTGACGAATCAGGATTATCGTCCGGATTTCCTGGTCCAATCCGAACACGAAATGCGGCGTCAGATGTGGCGCCTTTGGCTGCGCAATTTTCCCAAACCCCTGTGGTTTGCCCTGAAACGAATGAATCCGTCCGAAAGACTGAATTATCACTATTGGGCTTCGCAGGTCGTGGCGCAGCGGTATTGGTCGCCCTGGCCGCAATCTCTCGACGGGCTCAGCGGGCCGGCGCTTGCACGATTGCAGGGCGAAGGCGGTCCTCCACTGGTCTACCTGCCCTTGCAAATGTCGCCCGAGGCCACGATCGATTACTGGAGCCATGACACCAGATGGATCGCGTATGAGGAATTCGTTCTCTCGCTGATCAGGCAGTATCGCAAGACGCGCCGCTTTGTCGTCAAGGAGCATCCGAACCTTCTGGGGTTTCGGTCTAGGGGGTTCTACAAGCGCCTCGCCAAAGAGCCGAACTGTGTGATCGCGTCGCCGAAGGTCGCCTCGAACGACCTTGTCGAACTTTGCGACGGGGTTGTCGTGTGCACGGGTTCTGCCGGTTTCGAGGCGGCCTTGCGCGGCAAGCCTGTCTACAGTGACAGCAACCCCTATTATCTGCCCTTGGGTGCACTGCGGCCTCTGGCAGCATTGCAAGACGATCTGCCGAAAGCCGCGATAACCCCAGAGCAGCAGCGCGCCATGGTCGCCTTCATGCTTGGTGGAACCTTGCCCGGACGATTCCTGAACAACGGCAGGTGGTCGGTCGAGAGCGAGGAACATCGAGTCTGGAGCGCGCGGATGGCGCAGTCCATTCGCAGCATCCTGGACCGAGATCACGCTGCAACAGCAGACACACCCTTCTCACGCATGAGCTCCCAATGATACCTTATGGCAGACAGAACATCACTGAAGACGACATCGAAGCTGTCGTTCAGGTGCTCAGGTCGGACTTTATCACCCAGGGGCCCGTTGTGCCCCGCTTCGAGGCCGCGATCGCAACGCATACCGGCGCCGCGCATTGCATCGCGGTCAGTAGTGCCACCAGCGCGCTGCATATCGCGCTGCGCAGTCTTGACGTGGGGCCCGGCGACATCGTCTGGACCTCGCCGATTACTTTCGTGGCCAGCGCCAATGCCGCGTTGTATTGCGGGGCCAGCGTGGATTTTGTCGATATTTGTGCCGACACCTTCAATATGGACATGACGCTTCTTGCCGAAAAACTGGACCGGGCGCAGGCAGAAGGGCGGCTTCCGAAGGTGGTCGTGCCGGTTCATATGACAGGTCGAAGCTGCGACATGAAGGCGCTCGATGCGTTACGGAAGACCTACGGGTTCCGAGTCGTCGAGGACGCCTCGCATGCAATTGGCGCGCGTTACGCCGGTCAGCCTGTAGGGTCTTGTGCGTTCAGCGATCTATGCGTCTTCAGCTTCCATCCCGTCAAGATCGTTACCACGGGTGAAGGCGGGGCCGTGACCACAAATGATCGGGTTCTGTCGCGCCGGATGGCGGCGCTGCGCAGCCACGGGATCACCCGCGATCCGTCGGAGATGCTGCAAAACGATGGTGGGTGGTATTACGAACAGCAAGATTTGGGTTTCAACTATCGGCTGACCGAAATGCAGGCGGCGCTGGGCCTGTCGCAGATGAAACGACTAAACGCCTTTGTCGCCCGCCGCCGTGAACTGGCCGGGCGCTATGAACAGCTGCTTCAAAATAGCCGGTTCCTGCTGCCCAGGCTGGATTGCGATGAAAACCAGCCCGCCTGGCACCTGTATGTCGTTCGGTTGCCCGAAGGCAGCAAGCCTCTGGAGCGTCGGAGCCTGTTCGAGAAGCTGCGGCTTGACGGGATTGGCGTGAATGTTCATTACATCCCGGTTACGCGTCAGCCGTATTATCGGGGCCTGGGCTTCGAACCGTCGCAATATCCGGTATCGGAGTCCTATTATGAGCGGGCCATCAGCCTGCCGGTTTTCTACGACATGGCAGATGACCAGCAAGATATCGTGATCAAATCCCTTATAACGGCTGTTTATAGGTAAAACGGTTCAGCTGAACTGGACCAGTGCCGAAATGCAACTCAAATTCACCAAATAGCACCATCAAGAAAAAAATGTGGAGACCATTCAGTGTTTAAAAACAGCACAATCCTTGTAACCGGCGGTACGGGATCCTTTGGCAACGCCTTTGTGCCTATGACGCTGGAGCGCTACAGCCCCAAGAAAATTATTGTCTTGTCTCGAGATGAGATGAAGCAATGGGATATGGCCAAGCGGTTCGATGGCGATCCCCGAGTACGCTTCTTCATCGGTGATGTCCGAGATCGCGAGAGGCTTTATCGTGCATTTGATGGTGTCGATTATGTCGTGCACGCGGCTGCAACAAAAATCGTTCCGACAGCCGAATACAACCCGTTCGAATGCATCAAGACAAACGTCAATGGTGCGATGAATGTCATCGATGCCGCGATCGATAAAGGTGTCAAGCGTGTGGTTGCCCTTTCGACCGACAAAGCTTCGAGCCCTATCAATCTCTACGGTGCCTCCAAACTTGCTTCGGACAAGCTCTTCGTAGCGGGTAATGCCTATTCGGGAGAGCATGGCACTGCCTTTTCGGTTGTCCGCTACGGCAACGTAATGGGATCGAGAGGTTCGGTCATTCCCTTTTTTATGTCGATTAAGGACAGCGGCGTTGTGCCCATAACCGATCAGCGTATGACTCGATTTATGATCTCGCTCGAGCAGGGAGTTGAACTGGTCTGGCATGCGTTCGAGGATATGATCGGTGGAGAGACCTATGTGAAGAAGATCCCTTCAATGAAGGTCACCGATATTGCGAATGTCGTTGCCCCCGGCGCAAGGCTTGAAATTGTCGGCATCCGTCCGGGAGAAAAACTACATGAACAGATGATTGGTTTAGAAGACGGCCCCTATACCTACGAATATGACGAGCATTACAAAATCTTGCCGGCGATCAACAGGTGGTGCAACGATCCTGCCCGTATTAAGGATGGGCGGAAAGTCCGCGAGGACTTCTTCTATACCAGCGATCAAAATCCACACTGGATGGAGACATCAGAATTGGCAAACTGGATAGAACGCAATCGTGAAAAGATCGGTGCAATTTAAATGTTCGGATTATGATACCCTATCATTCCAGCAATACCCATCAGCTTGATGCGCAAGGGGTCTGCGATCTCCTGCGTTCGACCTCGGCACTGGAATTCTGAATCATGATGCGTCTTGTCGCAACAGGGGCCTCTAGTTTTGTCGCGCAGAATCTTGTGCCCGCGCTCCAGGCGCAGGGACAAGAGGTCATGACGCTTGCCGAACACAAGGGCACGCAAGTTGACCATATTTTTCATCTTGCAGGTGCAAACCGCCCGCCTGAAGACAGTGGTTTTCAGGCCGACAATGTCAATTATGCGCAACAGGTGCTGGAGATCTTTCTCCCACGCAGCGACAGTGCCGCTTTTCACTATGCCTTGACCATCCGCGTGACACAGGACAGCGCCTATGGCCGTTCCAAGAAAGCGGGGGAAGAGCTTGTCTGCAGCAGCGCCGGCGATTTGCTGTCGCGTAAGATCGCTGTAGCCGGGTCCTTCTGGACGCGTCCGATCTGGGCCCATGATCTAACCAATACGGGAAGCGAACTGGCCGTGCTCGCGATCTGGGCGAACGAAATCTATGATCCGACGCGGCCAAATACGATTACATCGGATGCGGTGCATCACTGTCGGATGCAGAAATGAGCTTTGCAAGGGTCGATCAGTATAAATTGCATAACCAACGCGGCTTGCGTTTTAGCCGGCTGCGCATCGTTATGTTCCTCTGTCTGCTCGACCTAGTTGCGGTGTTTCTTGTGCTGTTGCAGGCCTTTGGCTTGAATCTGGTCTTCCTAGTGCCAATCTTGCAACCCATCGTTTTTTTGCTGGTCCTTACGACTATGCAACGCTTATCTCGCGCAGCTTCCATTCCGCTTTTCATCCTGGGGCTGCTCACCGCGGTGTCACTATTGAAGGCTTTCTCACTGACAGGTGTTGTAGATTACAATTTCACATATCGGTCTGTAATTGCCTATTTCTACTCTATCGCGCTGCCCTGCCTGTTGTTTTCGACGATCCTATCGCAAAGAGAGAACAATCCCGATATTGTTTATAACGAGCTTAAATGGTTCTCTCGGTGGTTTGTCATTCTTTCAGTGCCGCTGATCCTGATTTACTTTTTCTTGCACGTTACGGGCAGGTTTGTTTATTTTGGTTTTAGTATCAACTTCCACTATGCCGCTCCCTTTTTCTTTCACAAGAACATGTATACTTTGGGTATGGCAGTTCTCATCCTGCTGAGCGGAAAACGCGCTGTGCTTGTCAATTTCCTTGTTCAACTCGGTTTGTATTTTTCTGCTGAACTGCGCCGAAACCCTTTTCCGGTCCTGATCTTTATCATATTCGCGACCGTTGCCACCATTTTTGCGGGCGACAATCTTGCATTTCTGTTGCGCAGATTTGAGCAAATGGCTGATACTCTACGGACCGCAGATTGGAGCGAGGGCCTTTTCGGAATTGCCGATACATATGACTCAATCATCTTGTTCGGCGGAAGACTTGAAGAAATAACTGGGGTGCTTCGGTACTTCGAGAAATACCCCAATCAAATCTGGTTTGGCGCGCCCCCCGGTGCGAACTACTTGTGGAAGATCGAATGGTCCGATATGTCCATTTACAAGTCTTTCGCGCATCTGACCTGGGTTGCTTATATCTTCCGCTACGGAATTATCCCGTCTCTGTTTTTGCTTGCATTCCTGATCTATTTGCTATTTCGCCGCCCAGAGGCGAAAGGCGCTCTGTGGCTGGTCTATGTCGGGACCCTATCCAGTGCAACCTTCGGTCCTAATCTGCTCGGGTCTCCAACGGCATGGATTCTGATCGCATTGTATTTCCGCTATGGTCCGATGAAGGCAAAGAAACGACTCCGAAACAGTAAAGCAATAGCGAATTAAAGCGAATGAAATGACCAGCCTCAAAGTCCATACCACTATTGGCACGCGGCCCGAGACCATCCGGTTGACCGTGTCCTCAAACGCCCAGACACTTATTGCCACCACGAGACTGTGCATACCGGGCAGCACTGGGACCCGGCGCTAAGCGATGCGTTCTTCAGCGACCTCGGCCTGCGTCTGCAGGATCATTTTCTGGGCACGGGCGGCGGCAGTCTGGGAGAGACCGAAATCCGCTGGCTGGTTCGCAAAGGCGGCAGCGCCAACCGGTGATCTGGGCGCTTTCGAGAAAGCAGGAGAATTATCGAATGGCGTGACCTGAGCCTGAGAAGGAGAAAGGGGCGCCATGGCCGCGAGGCCAGGGTGAGTGATCGACGAGGAGTACGCGATACGGACTTCGAAGTTAAAGGCAAGGAAATTCAGACCCGGGGCTCGAGCGCTTGCGGCTCTCTGAACTGATGTGAACCCAGCCTTCCAAACAGCATACCGGCCTCGGCGTCATAGAAGGCCACACTCAGAGGCGTGACACACGTCCGATCGAAGACCCCGCCGAAAATCGAAAATAATACTTGCCGAACAGGGGGTATCTAAACACGGAGTTTGAATGCATGGCAACACCACCCAAGACCTTTTACCTCTTCAACCAGATGGCCGGGCCGTTGTTTCGTGATCTTGCCGAGGCACTCGCTGCGGCGCATGACGGGCGCACCATCTTGTTGACTGGGCATCCGGACACGGTGTCATTGGGTGAGCGCATCGGCGATCTGGAGATCAAGCCGATGCCGGGCTATGATCGCACCTCAAAGCTCCGCCGTCTGTCGTCCTGGCTCCATTACACTTTTCGTTCTATTCCGGCTTTCTGGGCAATGCGTAGGGGTGACCGTGCGCTAATCGTTTCCAATCCGCCGCTAATCGCGCCCGTCGCGCTCATTGCGCGGCTGTTTGGCCGCAGGTACCACGTTCTCGTTTACGATGTGTTTCCGGACACACTCATTGCTATGGGCCATCTATCAGAGCGGGGGTTTTTGGCGCAGCTATGGCGTTGGTTGAACCGACAGTTCTACAACCGGTCTGAAGGTGTCTATACGCTCGGCACAAGGATGGGGCAGCGGTTGTCTCAGCAATTCGATCCGAAGCGCACCAGTCTGGGCTCGATAGAGGTCGTCCCCGTTTGGGCCGATACCGATAAAATCAAGCCGATGTCGCGTGAGAATAACTGCTTTGCCCGAGAGCTTGGTATCACGGACCAGAAGGTGGTCCTGTATTCCGGAAACATGGGCTTCAGTCACGATCTCGACACGATTCTCAAAGCTGCCGAATTGCTTGCGAACCATTCGGACATCATGTTCGTTCTAATCGGTGAAGGTGCGAAATGGCAGGATGCGCATGACTTCATGCAAAGCCGGAACCTGCCAAATTTGAAAGTGTTGCCCTTCCAACCCGAATCCGTGTTGCCGATGTCATTGGCCATGGCAGATGTCGCGCTGGTGGTTTTGGACAAGGGGGCCGAAGGTTTGATGATCCCTTCTAAGACCTATTACTATATGGCCGCTGGTTCGGCAGTCTTCGCAATCTGCGAAAATGAAAGCGAGCTCAAGGATACGATCCTCGCTGCGGATTGCGGAGATTGCCTTGCGCCCGGTAACCCAGAGCACCTCGCGAGAGAAATCCGAGAAATTTTCTCGAAACCCGAAATTCTCAAGCGCCAAAAGGAGAATGCGCGAAGCTATTGTGTCGCGCATCATGACCGCGAAAAAGTGACGTCCGTGTTTGTTGAAAGTCTGTTGTGCAATGTCGATGGCCTTGACGGCTAAATTGACAGGTTTCGGCAGAAGGGTATCGCAAATCTGTAAGTGCCGCTCTTTCAGAAGCACAGAGAATGATAGAAAAGAGGAAGTCTTGATGAAGAAAGCGTTGATCACGGGAATAACAGGGCAAGATGGCAGTTACCTTGCCGAGTTCCTGCTGGAGAAGGGCTATGAGGTTCATGGCGTAAAGCGCAGAGCGTCACTCTTCAATACGCAGCGGATTGACCATATCTATCAGGATCCCCACAGCAACCATCAGCGCTTGAAGCTGCATTATGGCGACCTGACTGATAGTTCGAACCTGACCCGGATCCTTGCCGAAGTCGAACCCGACGAGGTCTATAACCTTGGCGCGCAATCGCATGTTGCCGTCAGTTTCGAATCTCCCGAATACACAGCAGATGTTGACGCGATGGGAACATTGCGCTTGCTGGAGGCCATCCGGTTTCTGGGGCTCGAGAAGAAAACCCGGTTCTATCAGGCGTCCACCTCCGAGCTTTATGGTCTCGTTCAGGAGATCCCCCAGCGAGAAACGACGCCTTTCCATCCCCGCTCGCCCTACGCGGTTGCCAAGCTTTATGCTTATTGGATCTGCTTGAACTACCGCGAGGCTTACGGCATATATGCCTGCAACGGCATCCTGTTTAACCACGAGAGCCCGCGCCGGGGCGAGACCTTCGTTACGCGCAAGATCACGCGCGGCCTAGCGAATGTTGCCCAAGGGCTTGAGCCCTGCCTGTATATGGGCAATATCGACGCGCTGCGCGACTGGGGCCATGCCAAGGATTATGTCCGGATGCAGTGGATGATGCTGCAACAGGAAACCCCCGATGATTTCGTCATTGCAACGGGCGTGCAATATTCGGTGCGCGAATTCATCACCTGGAGCGCGGCCGAGCTGGGCATCAGCTTGCGGTTCGAAGGGGAGGGCGTCGATGAAATTGCCGTGGTCACGGCGGTCGAGGGCGACAAGGCCCCGTCGGCCAAGCCCGGTGACGTGATCATGCGCATCGACCCGCGCTACTTCCGACCTGCCGAAGTAGAGACATTGCTGGGCGACCCGGCCAAAGCGCGTGAGAAGCTCGGCTGGGTGCCCGAAATCTCGGCGCAGGAAATGTGTGCGGAAATGGTTGCGGAAGACCTGAGGGCGGCGCGTCGTCATGCGCTGTTGCGCGCGCATGGCATGGAGCTTCCCGTTTCGCTGGAGGAGGCATGAGCGTGACCAGAATATTCGTTGCCGGGCATCGCGGGATGGTCGGCAGTGCGATCCTGCGCCAACTGGAAGCGCGCAACGCGCAGGGCGCGGCACTTGAGTTGATAACAAGGACGCGCGCGGAACTCGATCTCACGGATCAGGCAGCGGTGCGGTGCTTCATGGAGGCCGAGCGGCCGGATATCGTGATCCTTGCTGCGGCCAAGGTCGGCGGAATTCACGCCAACAACACTTTCCCGGCAGATTTCATTTATGAAAACCTGATGATTGAATGCAATGTCATTCATCAGGCATTCGCCGCGGCCGTCCAGCGGCTGTTGCAGCTAGGCTCGAGCTGTATTTATCCGCGCGCGGCGCCCCAGCCCATGGCCGAGGAGGCGCTGCTGACTGGTGTGCTGGAGCCCACAAACGAGCCCTATGCACTTGCCAAGATCGCTGGGATCAAGCTATGCGAAAGCTATAACCGCCAACACGGGACGGATTACCGCTCGGTCATGCCGACCAACCTGTATGGCCCCGGCGACAATTTCCATCCCGAGAACAGCCATGTCCTGCCCGCCCTTATCCGGCGGTTCCATGAGGCGGCACAAAACGGGGCCGAGAGTGTGACCATCTGGGGCACTGGCAGTCCTCGGCGCGAATTCCTGCATGTCGATGACATGGCGGCGGCAAGTCTGTTCGTTCTGGATCTGCCGAAGGAGATCTATGACGCCAACACGCAGCCCATGCGGAGCCATATCAATGTGGGTAGTGGAACGGATATCGCGATCCTCGATCTCGCGCGCCTGGTTGCCGAGGTCACCGAGTTTAAGGGGCGGATCGAAACTGACCCCTCGCGCCCAGATGGCACTATGCGCAAGCTGATGGATGTAAGCCGTCTCGAGCGGATGGGCTGGCGGGCGCGGATCGATCTGCGCGACGGGATTGAGAACGCCTATCGCTGGTATCTCGACAATCTCGAAACGGCGCGTGTCTGAAGCGGAAAATTCAGGAACAACCATGAGTGCAGATATTCATCCTGTCCTACTTTGCGGCGGCTCCGGCACGCGACTTTGGCCGCTTTCATGCAAGAGCTATCCCATGCAATTCGCGCGGATCACGGGCGAGGGAAGCCTGTTTCTGGCCGCGGCCCGAAGGCTGTCGGGCCAGGGTTTTGCCGCGCCGGTGGTCTTCACCGGTGCCGATTTCCGCTTCATCGTTACGGAACAGCTTGCGGCAGTTAAGTTGTCCTTCGTCGATACCTGATAGAGCCGGCCGCGCGCAATGCCGCGCCCGCGATCTGCGCGGCGGCGCTGGCGCTCGAGGCGCGCAGCCCCGGTGCGCTGATGCTAGTGGCACCCTCGGATCACGTCATCCCGGATGCCGCGCGCTTCCGTGCCGCGGTGCAGGCAGCGGTTCCGGCGGCGCAGGCGGGCAATCTGGTCACCTTCGGCATTCGCCTCGACAGGCCGGAAACTGGCAATGGCCGGCTGAAACTGGAGGTGCCGCCATCCGATGGTTTTGCACCTGTTCCACAGCCGTTACGCGCTCTTGTTGGGAAGCCAGACAGCGCGATGGCTGAACAGATACTGGCCAGCGGTCGGTTCCTGTGAAATGCAGGCATCTTTCTGTTCACCACCACCGCCATTCTTGGGGCCTTTCGCACCCATGCGCCCGCGCTGCTGGAGGGGGCTGCCAAAGCCGTGGCTTTGGTCGAGCGCGATCTGGACTTCACCCGGCTTGCCTGCAAACCTTGGGAGGTGCTGGAGGATATCTTGATCGACTACGCCGTGATGGAAAAGGTCAGCAATCTCAGCCTGCTGGCCTATGGCGGGCACTCGTCGGACCTAGGCGGCTGGGAGGCCGTCTGGCGCGAAGAGGAACCAGACGCGCAAGGCATCGTTACCATCGGGCCCTCGACCGCGATCGACTGCCAGAACAGCCTGCTGCGCGTAGAAAGTCCGGATCAGCAGCTGGTGGCATCGGGCTGGAGGACATTATTGCGGTGGCGATGCCCGATGCGGTGCTGGTGGCCCACAAGGATCGCGCGCAGGATCTGAAGCTGGCCGTGCAACGGCTGAAGTCCGAAGGCGGGGCACAGGCCGAGTGGTCAGCGAGAACCAGTCGGTGTTCATCCCTCTTAGTGCTGTTCACCGGATGGAAAACCCCGGCAAGCTGCCTCTGACCCTGATCGAGGTGCAGACCGGCGCCTATCTGGACGAGGATGACATCATCCTCTCCGATGATGTCTATGCACGCGGGCAGAGGGCTAAGGGATGAGCCTGAGCCGTTTCAAGACCTGTGACATTCGCGCCCGTCCGGGCGTCGATCTGGATGAGGGAATTGCGCGACGTTTCGGGCGCGGCTTTGCGCGCGCGCTGGACGCCCGCCGGGTTGTGCTCGGGCGTAATTGCCGGGTCTCGTCCGGGGCGCTGTCCCAAGCCGTTGCACAGGCGCTGATGGATGAAGGGGCCGAGGCGCTGGATCTTGGCCTCTGCGACACCGAAGAAATGTATTTTGCTACCGACCATTTCGGGGCGGATGGGCGCATCTGTGATCGCATCGAATACCCCGATGGACTGGAACGGGATGAAGATGGTGCGCGCAGGTGCCGCGCCGCTTGACGCCGCGACTAGCCACGTAGATGCTCTTGCTAGGTTGCTTGAATTTGGGAGAAATACTTGAAACGATTGATAGATATTCTTGGCAGCAGTATCGGCCTTGTGCTGTTGTCACCAGTCTTGCTAATTGTATACTGGCTGATCCGGTTCGAAATGGGGTCTCCTATGCTGTTCCGGCAGGTCAGACTGGGGCTGCATGCGGAGCCTTTCGAATTGATCAAGTTCCGTACCATGCGCGACGCGGTGGATGCGGAGGGCAATCCGCTGCCCGATTCCGAGCGCCTGACCCGGCTGGGCCAGTTCCTGCGCTCTAGTTCTCTCGACGAACTACCCCAACTATGGAACGTGCTGAGGGGCGAAATGAGCCTCGTCGGCCCACGCCCGCTCTTGATGGAATACTTGCCACTTTATTCCCCCGAACAAGCCCGCCGCCATGAGGTGCGCCCCGGCGTCACCGGCTGGGCGCAGGTGACCGGGCGAAATGCGATTTCATGGGACGAGAAATTCGCACGCGACGTCTGGTATGTAGACAACCGAAGCATTTGGCTGGATCTGAAGATCATTTGGTTGACTATTCGGAAGGTGATTAAGCGCGATGGCATTTCCGCTGCTGGAGAGGCCACGATGTATCCATTTAAGGGATCGGACAATTGAGCACGCTTTTCAATCCGGGCTACGCGGCCTCGACCGAGCTCCGGGAACTCGGAATTGGATCGGTCGGGGCTAACGTACATATCGCGCGTAACTGTACCATCATCGGGTACGAGCGACTGAAGATCGGCGACAATGTTCGCATCGACGGGCCGACTACCATACTAGTTGGGTCGTCATCGGAACTGATGATCGGTTCGTTCGTCCATATCAGCGCAGGGTGCCACCTGGCCGCCTCGGTTCCCCTGGAAATGGCAGATTTCGCCGGCCTATCGCAGGGGGTGCGGATCTTTACCGCGACTGACGACTACTCGGGCGAAACACTGACCAATCCGATGGTGCCCAGGGCATACAAAAAGGTGCAGAGCGGGCCGGTCAGGCTTGGGCGCCACGTAATTGTTGGGACCGGGTCGGTGATCTTGCCCGGGGTCAACATCGGCGACGGCACCAGCGTCGGCGCGATGTCGTTGGTGACCAAGTCTCTACCACAGTGGAGCCTTTGCATGGGCACACCATGCCGGCCGGTTCGGGAACGCATGCGGACCCTGTTGGAGCTTGAAAAAAAACTGTTCGAGGATATTGCCGCAGGCAGTACCTCCCTTCCCAGACCATAGAGGCCCCCAATGCGCATTTATCTCTCCCGCCCCCATATGTCCGGCCATGAGGAACAGCGCGTGGCCGAGGCGTTCGCCTCGAACTTCGTCGCCCCTCTCGGGCCCCAACTCGATGCCTTCGAAGCCTCCGTGCGCGACTACCTCGGCGCGGATCTGCATTGCGTCGGACTGTCCTCGGGTTCAGCGGCGTTGCACCTGGCGCTGAGCATCGCGGGCGTTGGACCGGGCGATGAGGTCTGGATTTCATCCATGACATTCGCGGGCGGCATCTTCCCGGTGAACTACCTTGGCGCCACCCCGCGCTTCTTCGACCTCGACCCGGCAAGCTGGACCATCGACATCGCACGGCTTTCGACCGAACTTGCCAAGGCTGCGGCAGAAAACCGCCTGCCCAAGGCCATCGTGCCCACCGACCTCTACGGCCAATCCGCCGATCTCCATGCGCTTGAGACGCTCGCCACGCAATACGGCGTGCGTCTGATTGTCGACAGCGCTGAAAGCCTTGGCGCCTCCTACAAGACTGGCCGCAAGGCCGGCACTGGGGGCGATGCCGCGATCCTGTCCTTCAACGGCAACAAAATCATCACCACCTCCGGCGGCGGCTTGCTGGTCACCAAGCACAAGGCATGGGCCGATGAGGCGCGCTTCCTCGCCACCCAGGCGCGCGACCCCGCCCCGCATTACGAGCATTCCACCTTTGGTTATAACTACCGCCTGTCCAACATCTGCGCCGCGATCGGACTTGGCCAGATGGAGGTGCTGGACGCTCGCGTTGCTCGCCGTCGCGAAATCTTCGAGCGCTACAAGTCCGCGCTCTCTCGCCCCGGCATCGCCTTCATGCCCGAACCCGAAGGCCTGCACTCGACCCGCTGGCTCACGGCAGTGACCATCGACCCTGATGAGACCGGCATCACGCGTGAGGAGATTCGCCTGATGCTGCTGGAACACGAGATCGAGTCCCGCCCGCTGTGGAAACCTATGCACATGCAGCCACTCTACGCCGGTATGCCCTATCACGGCACCGGCGTCGACGAGCGCCTTTTCGCCAATGGCCTGTGCCTGCCGTCGGGCAGCGACATGACTGATGAGCAGCAAGATGAAGTTGTTGAGCGGGTCACAGCGCTCCTTAATAAAGGTCGTTGAACTCCCCCGGTCCGCCTGATGCGAATAGATCCGATAGGCTTAAGCAGGCAGCAGCCTCAAATAGCACTGATCCTTGGCCTCTTTGGCGAGAAAGATCGAGTGCATCCCGGCTAATATGGCCATCTTCGCCAGCACGGCCGGCCCCTTCCATAGCTCTGGCCCACCCGCGCGTTTCGACCTCAGCGACCGAAATCACACGATCATCAGAGCCGTATCGGTCGATCAGAACACGGTGTTTGTCGTCGGGATCTTGCCGGTAGCGCTTCCACTCAGCAAGCGCGCCCGTGGCCAAATACCTGAACCCCAATAGCAGCGTTCTCGGCTCGTCGCCAACAACATAAGAACGGGGCTCCCCCATCGCGAGACTTCCCAAGTCCACGCCAAAGCGACGGATGTTTGCCAAGGCGATCTTGTCTGGGCTGTGTTCTGCGACCTCACGTAGAACCTCTGAGTCATTGAACACTGCTGTGGCAGAGAGCGCGCAGAGTCGGTAGCAGAAAACCACCTTAAGAAGTGCAGCGCGCTGCCGATCGGTGAGCGCGTCCAGCTCCGGGGAGACTCCCGCCAAGGCGTTGATGTTGATAATTCCCATGCGCAATCCGTCAGTTGATTGTGACCGTGCCGCTAGACGTGAAGACAGGCGATGTGCCGTCCCACGTCAGCCGTAAATATCCCGCAGCACCGTCACCACTGGGATAACCCGCTTTAGCTCCGGTGCCACCAGCGCCGATGATAACGTTGACCTCAGCGCCATAATCAGCGGTGATCATGCGTGTTCGTCTTGTCCTTGCGGCGCCTCCAAAGCCCCCTGCGCCCGAAGAGTCATAGATCGATGGTATGTCGCCGCCCCCACCACCATCTCCTGCTCAATATGACGAAAAGGGCGCTGCGGAACCTCCGGCATTAACACTACCGCCGATGCCACCCAGACCGTAGAGCGTCCCAGCGTCATCATTGCCTAGTCGTGAGGCCTGTCCGCTCATGCCACCCAGCCCGCCGGCGGCGGAGACCTCGGGACGACCGGTTAGAGTGATGATTGTCGGCCCTCCGGATCCTGGTCGACCCGAGGACATCCCTATCGCTTGGAACTGGGGGCGAACCGAATTTGAAAGCCTGCGGGATCACGCTTCTTCCAAACAAATCTCATAGTGCGTATTGCGTCCTCCGCCTTCTCGGCCTCCTAGGCTCAGGACCCATTGATTATCGCGGAGCCGCATGATTCACCGTCCGAAAACGGAGCGGTGATATGTCTGATCTTTTCTGGCTGAACGATGCGCAGATGGCGCGGCTGGAGCCCTACTTTCCGAAATCCCATGGCAAACCACGTGTCGATGATCGGCGGGTTTTAAGCGGGATTATTTTCATCAATCGCAATGGTTTGCGATGGCGAGATGCGCCTAAGGAGTATGGCCCCCACAAGACGCTCTATAACCGTTGGAAGCGTTGGAGCGACAAAGGCATTTTCGCACAGATGATGGTGGGACTGGCTGCCGAGCACAGCGAAAAGAATACCGTGATGATCGATGCTACCTACCTGAAGGCTCATCGCACAGCGTCCAGTTTGGGCGTCAAAAAGGGGGGCGTGGACGTCTTATTGGACGAACCAAAGGCGGCATGAACACCAAACTTCATGCAATCTGCGATAGCCGGGGGCGCCCACTCAACCTGTTCGTAACGGCAGGACAGGTGAGCGACTACATAGGTGCGCGAGCGCTTTGCGATAGTCTTCCGGATGTCGATTGGCTGCTCGGCGATCGCGGCTACGACGCCGACTGGTTCAGAGAAGCATTAGAAGACAAGGGGATACACGCCTGCATCCCCGGACGAAAACAGCGGAAGGCGACGGTGAAGTATGACAAGCGCAGATACAAACGCCGCAATCGGATCGAGATCATGTTCGGCAGACTCAAGGACTGGCGGCGCGTTGCCACTCGCTACGACCGATGCCCAAAGGTCTTCCTCTCAGCCATCGCTCTCGCCGCCACTGTCATCTACTGGCTATGAGTCCTGAGCCTAGAATGGTCCATCCTGCTGACTCAATATAAAATACCAAAGCATTTCCGAGCAATCCCTCGAATTAGGTCGCTGGCGGGATCGACTAATTGAAATATATACTGTCTTAACCGACGGGCTAGGCTCTCCTATCTAGACTGACGACTCCCACTGAAGGAGTTTATCCACCTCAACGTGATCATTCTGCTTTTTTGCTGTATATATCAGGTCTGAGATTTTGTCGTCAGTTGGTATATAATCCAGCGGCAACGCATGCAAAATGGCAATTATTTCAGGAATATTGGAATCTCCGCATGCAAGAAATAGGCGATCCAAGACTTTCTTTAGTTGATCCAAAGGAAGAGATACTTCTGAGGCTGTCATAATGCGGGGGTGATCAGTCGGTTCTGGATTGTTACCGATGAGAAGTTCCTCGTAAAGTTTCTCCCCTTTGCGCAGCCCTGCGATATAGATTGGAATATCGCCCTTCTCAGGGGAAATCTGATCCGGCTGATCGCTCATGTAGGGCGTTAACCCATGTAGCTTTACCATGCTAAACGCGAGGTCCAGAATTCTAACTGGTTCACCCATATCCAAGACAAAGACTTCTCCCCCGCGGCCCATGGCGCCTGCTTGAATTACCAATTGAGCTGCTTCGGGGATCGTCATGAAATACCGGGTTATGTCCTTGTGCGTGACCGTGATAGGCCCCCCATTCTCGATTTGTGACCTAAACCTGGGGATCACTGACCCCGAAGAACCGAGAACGTTTCCGAACCGCACCATAGAAAAGACTGTATCTGATACATCTGCTGAGTGAGCTTGGCAGATCAACTCTGCAATGCGTTTGGTCGCGCCCATAATATTTGTTGGACGTACAGCTTTATCAGTAGAAATCAGGATAAAATTTTCTACGTCGTATTTTTTCGCTGCGAGGGCGATCGTAAGTGTGCCGAATACGTTGTTTCGAACGCCCTCCACCAGGTTTTCTTCGACCAACGGAACATGTTTGTAGGCTGCTGCATGGTAAATCGTCTTTACCCTAAAGGCTTTAATCGCTAGTTCTAAACGCCGGCTGTTTTGAACTGAGCCAAGGATAGGTATTATCCTCGTAGGAACCTTGAGACGCTTGGCCATTGCGAATAGTTCAGCTTCAATGGTGTATAGTGCAAACTCAGAAGCCTCAAAAAGGACTAATGCCGCTGGAGTCTGATTCAGGATTTGGCGGCAAAGTTCACTCCCGATGGATCCGCCTGCGCCGGAAACCATTACCACCTTTCCAGTGATGTTCTTTCGAAATAGTTTAGGATCCGGGATAACTGGATCACGGCCAAGGAGGTCCTCAGCTGAAACAGTCCGTAATTCTGAAATTTTAGCCTTACCGCTGATGATATCAGATATGCCGGGGATGGTTTTGATTTTCACCCGATGGTCTTCAAGCTTCCTTACAATAGCCCTACGTCGCGCGCGGGTTATGCTTGGTATTGCGAACAAGACAACATCTGCGCCTGTTTTTTCGATGAGTTGCGGGATGTGTTCGGGTGCGTAGACGTTCAACCCGCTGACAGTCATGTTCTGTATGTTCGGGTCATCGTCCACCAGGCCCACCGGGGCATATTCCTGGCCCTGAGAAAGAGAATTCACAAGCTGCAGCCCAGCGTCGCCAGCACCGTAAATTATCACCGGCTGCTTGCGCAATCGCTTTGGGTTGCGGAAAACATTCCGGGTAAATAGCCGCAATCCCCCAATAGACAGAAATACAAAGACCGAAAAAATGAAGGGGACCGAGCGCGGCATAAATGCGTCGAACCCGATGCTTGCTCCATAGAGGGCAACTGCGGCAATCCCCGCCCCTTTGCCGATCTTCATGAGTGTGTGCTGGCTGATATGCCTCACCATCGCGCGGTAGAGACCTGAATGCCAAAATGTGATCAATGCAGCGACCAACGCCACTGACAGCGCCCCCCACAGCTCTTTCTGCCAAAAAAAAGCCGTGCTCTCGAGCCGAACCAGCATCGCGCCAATGAGCGACAGGGTTATGAACAAACTATCTATCACGAGCTGCAGAGCAATTTTGCTCCGCCTGCTTAGACTAGAGAGGTAAGAAGTATAACTATGCATCAACGTAAATTTCCAATTTAAAGTAGTCCGATGCCACGACTTGATCTTGTTATCAAGTTCCAGGCTAACCACGAGCCATCAGTATCGGGCGTCCATGAGGCAATACGGTAACCCTGTATGGGCAGGAGTGTTTAGCCACGGAAGATGGTTCAAGCTTTCACTTTACCATAACCAGCATTTGCAAGGCTATCCACCACGCCGTCTACCGCGCGCGCAATTAGTTTTGCGTCGTGGTTCTTGGCCTGACCTTGTTGCTGAGGCCAATACGCAGTTGCGATTTGCAGGCAACGACGCTGGAATTGCACAGGCTTACTGCGCGCTTCTCGGCGCTGGCCTCATTGAACTCGACGATGCGGTCAAGCGTGTCGTTCTGCCTCATCAGGCGGCCATTGCGGGCAGGGTTGGCGGCCGCGAAGCCCGGCCCATGACGTCATGGGGGGGTAGCGCCTGCTGCGTCTGCTCCTGCGTTGCAAGAACGCCATGCCATCGGAGCCTTTAAGCGCCTCGCGCGCCGTTGTTTCCCTATGGGTAGTGTCCACCTGTACGGTCTGGACGGCGACCTGAGTGGCCTCGTCGTACGCTGTTGTCGCGGCGCGCAGTTGATCGGCCCTGTGCCCCACCGTCATGATAGTATGGCGGGGTGCAACTTAAGCTCCGGCGGCCATGGGTTGGCTTAACATCGTTGCGGGGGCGCTCGGTGCGGGTCTCCGCACATTGGACTCTGGAGCGTTCCAAGAGTTAAAACTTTTGAGAATATGGCTAGTCTGTTGCGACGCGCCTAAGCCGAAAGGCATAATCTAGCCCTTCCATACTTCATAGCCGGCAGCCTGTTGCCGCCCGAGATAATATCTACTGGCCCAACCACAGAGTTTACTGCATGTAACCTCGACAAGAAGCTACTGTTGGTTGGCGCGTTAGAGCGCTTGCGCTCTCAGGGCTACAGATTGGAGAATAGATTATTAATATGTCCAATTCTCGTGCGTTCTCCTTCGGCCCCAGCCAACGTCGAACGATCACGATTTGGCTGACTGTCGGCCTGTCTGTCTGCATTGCCTTGCTAACCCTTATTCCATTGAATGCCCCGGATGTTGTTCCAGGAGGGGACAAGACCCACCACATACTGGCCTTCATGGCGTAGACGCTACCTTCGGCGACCTTTTACCCAAAAGCGCTTCTTCGGGTAGGCTTGTCAGCGGCGTTCTACGCCGGACTGATTGAGGTGGTTCAGCCCTATGTTGGTCGATCAGCAGAGCTGGCTGACTTTGTTGCGGACCTATTTGGGATCGGTCTTGGCGCTTCTGTTGGCCTCTTGCTGCACTGGCGCTGCAAGAGTCGCGTGGCATCTCATGCTCACCGCGGCTGACTTAAGCTGGGAGCCGCGTTTTCTCAGCTTGAGTTCAGGGTGTTTCATAGAGTCCGCGCTATACCAACTTTCGGAGCTGTTATAAATTGTAGTCTGGGAGTAGGGGGAAGCTGGCCCGATGTGCTGGCCTAAAGCCATGATGAGCTGCGTGCGGCCATCTCCTCCGCGAATTTTCGACGCATCGTTTCTTCAGGTTCCTTGGTTTGGTTAAGGAGGGCGTTGTCTCTGATCACCTTCCTCTGAACAATTCAAATTCTGATCTCCGAACCCCGTTTAGCGGCGCCGAAGCTCAACTCTTGCGCCTTCTTGACCCATCATCTAGTATCATAAGAGATCGCGAGCGCATGATGTGCCTCGGTCGCCCATAAACCTTGGGGCGCCGACACATCCGCAGGGTGCCCCCTATGCAGGGAGAAACCCGATGATCCACCCTCAAGCCATACTAGAAATCGAGGCGGTCGCTTCGCTCACCATTACGGTGGCTCGCTTAAAGAGACGTACTGCTTTCGAACGCAGTACAGCATGTCTCAAGCACCAGTGTACCATGCGGCGCGACAATGGCGCAAACGGAGGACGGTCAGCATGAGCATGCAACAACGGGACCTCGTCGTCGCCGACGTAGCGCTCTGGGCGATGCGTTACCGCCTTACGCCGCAGCAGGCAATTTTTGTCGAAGCTTACCGACGTGACTTTGACCCGGTGCGAGCACTCCGCATTGCAGGCTTTGCGGGACGCAACGAAAAAGCGCTCGCGATGA
This sequence comes from Sulfitobacter sp. 1A12779, assembly GCF_043557315.1. NCBI lineage: Bacteria > Pseudomonadati > Pseudomonadota > Alphaproteobacteria > Rhodobacterales > Roseobacteraceae > Sulfitobacter > Sulfitobacter sp. 1A12779. Next base: position 33,443 of record NZ_JBIFFU010000015.1, on the reverse strand, counting down.
AGCTGCTAAACCAGCGCAACATTCAAGCCGCTCTCAAGGCCCGTAACGAAGAGCTTCATTGCCGCGCTGAAGAAATGCGAGAGGCAGTTTTGAAATGGACCCGAGACTTGCTCGAGGCAGATCTTGACGATATCTATGATGAAAGTAATCAACTCAAGCCTGTCGCTGAGTGGCCCGAGGTCTGGCGGAAGGGCCTTGTGCGGTCTCTCAAAGTGGACGGGGGGGCCGGCAACAGCGGGCGCAATAGGGTCAAACTTTCACTGACGGATCGCCTAAACTTCCTAGAGCTTCTGATGCGACATCTGGGTATGCTCGGCCCTCGCATCAAACGCAACGAGGATAGGAAGCTTTTGGCTGCAGCGCGGGCGGCGCAAATGAGCGCTGACCAAGTGGCGTTACGGAAGCTTTATAAATAGTCCCGCGACTATATCTGAGGTATTGTCGGCGGAGGCTCAGGCTTCCCAAACGTTCTGCTCAGCATATTCTAGATAGCGTGCGAGCACATTCACAGATTTCCAGCCTCCGGCCCTCATGATAGCAGCAGTATCGAAGCCTTTGCGTAGAAGGTCTTGGGCTGCGCCTACACGCATAGAGTGGCCGCTGAACGCCCGAACCTCTTCAGGAGAATAGCCGGCCTGTTTCGCGGCTGTTTTGACAACCGTCTTGACGGTTGTGTCGCTGAGGCTGCGATCTACCGGGCGTTCTTGATAGATTGGGCAGAAGAGCCATTCAGTGCGTGGACCGCGCCAAGCCTGCCAATCCAAAACGCGACAAGCCGTATCGGCCGAAGTAAAGGCGATGCGCCCTTGACCTTCTTGATCCGCTTTGCTGCGCCTGATCAGTACTCGAAGAGTGCCATCGCTCCGCAGCGTGATATCGTCGTCGCGCAATGCAACGAGCTCTGATCTACGGGTCATTAGTTCATAACCTAAAGACAGCATGGCTGTGTTGCGCATTCCCCAAGGTGTCTTCGGCTGGACGGCTAGAAAACGTTCAAGGTGCAGAGCAGTCAATCCCCGGGCTTGCTGAGGGCGGACTGGTCTAGCGCGGCGCACCCGGCGGTAGGCTAGATTTATCGCTTCGTCATGTGTCGGGTCAGCAAGGCCCAACAGCCTGTGAATCTTGCGGATCGCATATAGGCGGCGCCTTACAGTCGAGGGCGCCATTTGCCTGCCTTCGGCTTCCAAAAATGCGCAGACCTGCGCAACACTTGCAGGAAAGGGATCAAGCCGCTCTTGCGCACACCAAGTGACATAGGCTTGCACATCACAATGATATGCGCGCATCGTTGCATCGGAATATGCCCCATCGAGAGTTTCTAATGCTTTGCTCCAATCCAACATGCCCGATCTCCGGTAAGAATAGTTCAGTTATGATAAAAAATAGATCATAACTAACACTATGTCAATCACGGGTCAGCAAATACGGACAGCGCGCGCCGCGCTGAATTGGTCAGTTAAGGACCTCTCCGATGCCACAGGTATCGGTACTGCGACGATTGTGCGCTATGAAATGGCCGAAGCTACGGTGCCCAAATCGCGCAAAAACAACCTCGAAATACTCCGTACCTGTTTTGAGGCTGCCGGGATTGAGTTTATCGGCGCCCCTGACGACGCGCCCGGCCTGCGGTTTTACACAACTGTTTCCTGAAGCCGCCTTTAATGCGGCAGCATGGCACGCGTTTCAGAGCTTACTGCCAAAGAGCTTGCGCGCTGCAGTCCCCATATGTAGTGTGTGAGACACATACCGTGCGCATGATGTGCTAGGTTCGATTTCCGCTCAGCGGAGGTGATGTGCATGATGCCAATCCCTCTGCTGTTTGCAGGGACGCACCAATGCGCAATTTCGGTTTTCCCACATCAATTTTTGGCTTTATCGCACCTGCGCGTGCGCCGCCTTGCGTCTCGATTTGGCTCTTTTCCGCTCCCGGCAAAAGCAACGTCTGAGAAAATTTATCCCTTCGCAAGGAACCCAGAAATGACAAAAAAGCCCAAAGATCCCGTTGCTGTGCAACACAAACGCCTCCCTGTCGCTCTCGGAGGAAGTCGAGAAAACCATCAAAAGATTCTTGGCGAGGTTCATGACACCCTCCAAGCCCGCAGCGCGCTGGAGCGCCGCCGTGCCAGTGAAATCGCTATTCTGGAGATGGAGTTGGAGCAGCATCGACGGCTGCGTGATACGCGTCTTATGGCAGCCGTGCGCGATTTTGCAGCAGGCTATTTCTCATCTGGCCGTTTTGTAATTCGGCCAGATGTAGAACAAAGACATTTGAAACTCGCGCGAGATCTGGTGGGGGAGGACCCTACGCGCCAGGTTAAAGCGGAGGAAAAGTTGCAGGCCGCGGGCACAACGCTCGATGAGCTTTACGCGCGTGCCTATCAAACACTCGCGGAGGGTTTGAGCCATCATGAAAAGCGCATCGAAAGCTTGGAAAAGCGTCGCCGCGACCTTCTGGATGATTTCGACGCTCTTCGTGTCATTGCCCCAAGGATGCGGCAAAATGGATAAGCGCGATGAAACCGGCGGTGCGCGCTCTGACCCATCGCAAAATGCCAGACGGCACGGGCTAACTGCGCCCGTGCCGAGCGAGCAAACGCTCAAGATTTACCGCGAGATTCTAAACAACCCTGGACAATGTGCGGCAAGCTACGTGACTCATGAAGTGACCCGCTTGGCATGGGCGTTGGCGGAAGCTGAGGCGCGAGTTGAGCGCGCCAGCGCAGCCGAGCGCGAGCACCTTTTTGGCGGTGCGAGAGCAGATGCTGTTACGATTGACGACTTCCGGCAAGTGGTGCTTGACGTCCCAGCAATGCGGGAAATCGTCTTATCGCAAACCGGGGATGTCGCTACGGCAGTCGCAGCCGCGCAGGAGGCAGCATTCTGGAAAGCCTACTGGAAAAAGGCTGATCTCCTGAAGCGCTATCGCCGCGAGGCTGAGACCAGCAGGAAGAAAGCGCAAGCTGCCTATATCAAGGCGCTTGTCAAAGACGATCCTTGTCCACCCGGCAAGTAACGCGGATCGCGCTTTGAGGCGGGCATAAGGAAGTAACGGATTTGCCGTCACGAAGCGGTCATTGCTTTTTGCGGCACGCTATTTGACATTATGGATCATTCATTTTCGGGGCGAAGCCGGTCTTCGCCCCGAAATGCTCTTTGCCATGCACAGTTTGTCAGCAGCAACTGAAGCCGCCTCCTTCGCTGTGAGCCGGCGTCTCTTCTTATCTGGGGCAAGGGGTTGAAGTCATATCTCAATCGTTTCCCATCCCAGTGTTTGTCTGGGCTAGGCGGCGACCTTGGTTCCAGCCGTTAGCGCGCGACACGGAGCGTTCGTATCGTCAAGCAAATCTCGCGCGGGGCGTTCGGAACTTACAGTTTTTCGAGGGGTCGCCTTGTCTTGGGGGTATATAGTTGGCTTGCGCACTCGTGGTTCAATGATTTGCGCAGTTCTCGTCAAATGCCGTTTCCCGAAACGAACCATTTTACTCCTTTAGGTGGTGTTAGAGAGAACCCGCCATGCTCAGAAAAGGCTTGTGGGGCAGGGCGCTGGTGGACTGCCGGTGTGCAACACGGACAACTTACATACAGGTCCGGTACGTGCTTCAGTTTGCCAGGCGGCGACGTCGGAAAGCATCAAATAATTGGACGATAAGATAGTCCTAGGTGTGAAGCCTCGACTGTGGGGCTAGATCGCAGATAGCCGCCCTAGTACGCGAACTCTCAGGTTTGCGGGTATGGCGACGGGACGTCTTGGGAGCCCGTTGCCGCTGGTTTCGCGAGAATGACACGGTAATCGCAGAAAAAGCATTGCCTATCGAGACTATCGGTGTCCTGGGCTTCTACCTTAAATCGGTGCATATAGAGCTGAGAGCCGTTGTGCCGTTGCCGGGCTGGCTCTGTGTGAAAATTTTGTTCCATACGTGGCTCACGCCTAACGTTGGGCTCTATTTTCCCGAAACGGCATTGGGCTCGCCATTGGGTTGCATTGCGGGAGTTTTATCTTTGGTGTGCTCAAACTCTCCGGGCTTCAGCGTGCCCGTTCGCAGCTCGATCAGGTGGCATAACTGTTCTCCCATCAAAGCTCCGATAACGTGCACCATCAGCGGCGCGCGGGCCGATCCGCCTGACGAGGCTCAGAGATGGGTAAAAAACGCGCCTCCTGCAATCCGGCCGGGCATTCGCGCGAGTAGGGAAGTGATCTGTGATCCATTGCATTACACACCAATCATGTGTATTTATTATGTGATCTAGGAGGATGGCATGCAGACCACGGCCGAAAAGCAGCGCACAAACATTACCCTGACTGCAGAGAACCTCGCCGCTGCCCGGGAGTTGGGCTTGAATGTGTCTGCAATCAGCGATGCTGCTGTCGGAGAAGCTGTGCGTGCGGCACGGGCCGCAGCTTGGGCATCAGACAACGCGGCGGCGATCTCAGAGCGCCGCGCTTGGATTGAGGCCCATGGGATGCCGCTGGCGGACTTGCAGGTGCTGCGGCTCGGCTGATGGCGCAGTTCCAAGTCTACCAAGTATCTGGCGAGCGGCTTGTGCTCGACCTTCAGACGGATCTCATCGACACAGGTTCCCGCGTCGTCGCTCCTTTGATCCCAATTGCAGGCGGGCCGAGGGTCATAGGACGTCTGGAGCCGGTACTCGAAATTAACGGCGATGCCTATGCCCTGCATACTGCAGAGATGGCGGCGATCCCCTCTGCGTTGCTCAAAAGTCCTCCCATCGCGGACCTTTCCGCATCAGACTATGAAATCCGCGGTGCGCTCGACATGGTCTTTTCGGGGTTCTGAGCAGACCAATTTGACCAGCCATGTCCTCCGCGCGCTGTCGGATTCGGTTACGCTAAGAACCCAGCAATCCGCCGCGCAATCTCGCCTTGATCATAATCTAGCGTCGCCACATGGTAAGACCGCTCCAACCAAGACAGTCGTATCTCACCTGACCCCACCGAGGTCGCGATACGCAGCGCGTTTTGTGGGTCGACGACATTGTCGCATCGCGACTGCATAATCTGGATCGGCTGCCGTATCAGTGGCAGCAAGGCGCCGGTCGCATTCGTCAGCAAGAAGCGCTCTTTTAGCGTATCGCGTGGGATCCGATCATAGCAGATTTCGGTCCTCCCCGGTTCGGCGATATCGGAGCCGATGCCGTCGATGAACGCTGGCCCGTCTGCGTCGTAAAGCGGCGCTACAACCTCGGGGCGGTAGAGGCCGGTGGAGCCGTTGATGCTGACCACGCCCTGTATCTTATCGGGCATTCTGGCGGCGAGGTTGAGCGATAGCGTCGCGCCCAGGGATAGCCCGCCGACGATCACCCGGGCACAGCTTGTGGAGAGGGTGGCGAGAGCGTCCTCTGCTGAGGCGACCCAATCCGCTTGGCCGGTTTTAGCCAAGGCGGCAGGGGTTTCGCCATGTCCCGCAAGACGCGGGCAATATACCGTCGCGCCGCTGATCTCATGTACTTTTTCTGCGACTTCGCGCACGCTCTGCGGCGTGCTGGTGAAGCCGTGGAAAAAGAGAAATCCGGTGTCGCTGCCTTCGAGAAGAAAAGGCTGCGCCTCGGGCAGGTCGAAGGGGGCGATCGGGGTCTGTTTCATAGGCGCATATGATCGCGCTATCCCAGCGTTACGCAAATAGACTTGTGGTATCGTGCGATAACCGAACGCGATCAACCAAGCGGGGGGAAGTGGTTGCGGAACTGACGCAGCAGCCCGGTATCTGCCTTGATACTCCATGCCATCGAGATCGTCGCCTCTGCATTTAGGCCCGCTATCGGCACCAGTTCTAACGCTGCGGGCAGACTCTCGGCCATGGTCATGGGGAAAAGCGTCACGCCTCGGCGTTCGGCTACGCGCTGTAAGATCACCTGCACGTCCCAAGCCTCATCCACCACCACGGGGGTAAGGCCCGCGCGATCGCATGCGCTGTCGAGCAAGGCGCGCCATGATCGCCAGTTTTCTCGCAGCCCCATGACGAAGGGCATCTCAGCCAGATCATCCACTTGCGCGGGGGCTTCGCCTGCGGGGGCGACCACACCGATGCGCGAACTCCAGACGGGCATTTGGTCGATCCCCGGTGCGCCAACGGTGGGATGAGAGAGCAAAAATCCAAGGTCGATCGCACCGGATTTTAGGTTTTTCAGCATGTTATCCGTGGACATGACATGCATCTCGACCTGCACGCCGGGGACGCTGCGGTGGAAGGCATCCAGCGCTTCCGAGATTTGCCGTGAGGTGGCGAGAGCGGAATAGCCCACGATGATATGCCCTCGGGCCCCGGCCGCATTCTGGCGTGAAGCGCGGATTGTCCGCTCGAACTGCGCGACCGTCTGGCGCGCATCGTCGAGGAAAACGACGCCTTCCGGTGTGGGGATCACGCGCGGCCCGCTGCGATCGAATATCCGAAACCCCAAATCCACCTCAGTGTCTTTCACGGCTTTTGAAATGGCCGGCTGCGCGATATTGAGCATCTCGGCTGCGGCGCGGAAGCCCTGGGCATCGGCCACGGCCAAAGCGTATCGCAGATGTCGGAGGTCGAGCCTTGTGGGTTTCCTGCTGTCGTTCATTGATGCTTCCGTGTTGATCGCGTTTCGTTATCACTCGATCAACCATCGCTATTTGTCAACTGACCCTTCAGCGGTGAGGTTGAATCGGAATTACGGGCCCGGTTCCCGTCTTGGTATGGGGAGGAGGCCCGATGCTGACGCTGTTCAACAGGTTATGCTCTTGGCTGATGTTTATCGGCGGCTTTGGCGTCATCGCGATGATGCTGAACATCGTGGCGGATGTCGTCGCTAAACTGGTTTGGAACGCGCCGATCCAAGGCACGGTCGAGATGTCGTCCTACTACTATATGGTCGCGCTGGTCATGCTGCCGATGGCCTTTGTCGAGATGCAGGACCAGCAAATCTCGGTCGATCTGTTGTTCAATCACTTCCCCGCATGGCTTCAGAAACTCGCGTTGCTCTTTAGCTGCCTGGCCGCCGCCGCGATCTTGGCCGTAATGACATGGCGCACCGGGCTGGACGCCATGCGCGCCCTGCGTGTGGGCGAAGTCGTGATGGGCGGGCGTGAAGTTATCGTCTGGCCCTCACGTATGGTTCTGCCGCTTGGCTTCGGCCTTGCCAGCCTCGCCGCCTTGCTGCGGGGGCTGCTGGTGCTCCGCGGGCAGCCTGTCACCCAGTCCGACCTCGATGGAGGCATGTCATGAGTAATCTCGTTATCGGCTGGATCGGTGTGGGCACGTTGTTCGGTCTGCTGGCCTTTCGGATGTCCATCGGGACGGCTCTTATGGCGGTGTCCTTTGTGGGCATCACGGTGATGTTCAACCTGCAAGCCGCTTTTGGCATCGTCAGCGCCATGCCATTCAATTTGATCGGAGACTGGTCGCTGACGGCAATCCCGATGTTCCTCTTCATGGGGTTCATCGCCGCCAATACCGGACTTACCGCAGGCGCGTTTGACCTTTTGCGGGTGCTGCTGGCGCGGGTGCCTGGCGGTCTGGCCTCGGCCAGTGTCGGCGCTTGCGGGCTTTTCGCGGCCGCTTCCGGCTCTTCCATCGCGACCACCGCCGCCATGTCGAAGATCGCCGTGCCGGAGATGCTGAAGGCGAAATATCACCCTTCGCTGGCCACCGGTGTCGTCGCGGCTTCAGGCACGCTTGGCTCCCTCATCCCGCCGTCAATCCTCATGGTGCTCTACGGCATTTTCACTGAGCAATCGATCGGCCAGCTCTTCATCGCGGGCGTCATTCCCGGTGTGCTCTCTGCCTTCGTATATATGGCGATGATCACTGTTCGCGCCACAGTCACACCGCAGCTTGCCCCGCCCGTGGTTGAGCGGATTGACCGGGCGCAAGTGCTGAGCCTGCTATGGTCCGTCTGGCCATTTCCTGTGCTGGTGCTCGGGGTCTTGGGCGGCATCTTCGGCGGTTTCTTCACCCCGACTGAAGCAGGTGCCGTGGGTGCGTTCCTCGCCGCGACGGTTGCACTGCTGCGCCGCTCGCTGACCCGCAAAGCGCTGGCCGAGGCGATCCGCCAGACGACGCTCGCGACCTCTTCGATCTTTTTCCTTTCCATCGGCGCAGTGATGTTCACCCGCTTCATGGGGCTGTCGGGCGTACCGCGCGCTCTGACGGATATGATGCTGTCGGTGTCGGACAATCAGATCGTGATCATCCTGATGATTGCCGCGCTTTTCGTCATCTTGGGCATGGTCATCGACTCTATCGGCCTGATCCTGCTGACACTACCGATCCTGCTGCCCGTGCTTGAGGCCGCAGACATCAACCTCATTTGGTTCGGCATCATTTGCATCAAGCTTTTGGAGATCGGGCTGGTGACACCGCCGGTCGGCCTGAACCTCTATGTCCTGCACAGCGCGCTCTCGGGCGAGGTCAAGTTGCGCGACATCATCTCGGGCACAACATGGTTCATCGCTATGGACATCGTGACGCTTTTTATCCTGATCGCCTTTCCCGCGATCAGCCTGTTCCTGCCCTCGCTCATGGCGCAGTAACGCTTTTTTAACCGGAGGAGACGACAACATGAAACTCAATACATCTATACTGGCCCTCGCGGTCTGTGGCCTCGGCACTGCGGCCGCAGCCCAGAACGCGAACCACTTCTTTGCGGAACGCCATTCGATGGTGCGCGGTCCGTACGTGGAATTTGCCGAACGTGTGGCCGAAGAAACCAATGGGGAGGTGAATTTCACCGTCTTCGCTGGCGGTTCCTTGCTGCCGCCTGCAGCTTCACTGCAAGGCGTGCGCGATGGTGTGGCACAGGTGACCTATCACGCAGGCACCTATACGCCGTCAGAACTGCCTGTCGCGAACTTGATCGGCAACTTCGCCTTCTACAACACCGACCCGATGATCATGGCCTTCGCCTCGACTGAGTTTGGCCTAACCAACGAAGCCGCCTTGGCCGAATGGAAAGAGAATGGCGTGGTCTTCGGTGGCGGCTACTCGACCTCGGAATATTATATGATGTGCAACACGCCTGTCGCCACCTATGAAGATATCCAAGGTAAACGCCTACGCATGGCCGGGGGCGCCTGGTCGCGGTTTGCCGAACATGTGGGCGCCGTGCCCGTATCGATCCCCTCGAGCGAGATGTACACCGGCCTCGACACAGGCTCGCTCGACTGCGCTGTGGCGGCCGCCGACGCGCTGGACTCCTTCTCTCTTTCCGATGTGGTGACCCATCTGAACATGCTGGCAGTGGGGAACTACTACGCCGGTTTCGAGTGGGGCTATAACCCGACGTTTTGGCAGGGTCTGTCGCAAGAATCGCGCGACGTTTTGTTTGACCAGATGGCCTACTATTTGGCGCAGCACCGGGTTGAGTTCGACAAGGACGTCGACAAAGCGGTCTCTGCTGCGAAAGAAGGCGGTATGGAAGTCTTCGAGCCCGACCAAGCCCTTAAAGACGCGCTGGCGGAATTCGTCAAAGCGGACGAAGCCGTGCTGATGGAAAACGCCAAAAGCCGCGGCATCGAGAACCCCGAGGCTCTGCTTGAAGACTATAAGCGCATTGTGGACCGCTGGGCCGAACTGCTGGCCGATGTGGATCACACCGATACCGACGCGCTCGCGGCTCTGGCAAAAAGCGAGATCTATGACAAGCTGGACCGTGCAAACTACGGCATGAACTAAGCTTTAGTGCGTAGAAGGGTAGGGGCGCCGCAATGGCGACCCTTAGCCCGCCCGCATTGGCAACCAGCGACCGCGCGGCGCTTCGGTAACCAGCGCCCGGTCCCTGACCAATAGCTCACCCCGAGAGAGCACATGGCGCGGCATGCCTTTGACGGTAGTGCCTTCGAAGGGATTGTAACCGGTGTTGTCATGCAGATCATCGGCGCCGTAGGTGTAAGAAGCCTCAGGATCCCAAATCGCCAGATCAGCATCGAAGCCTTCGGCAATTGCGCCTTTGCCATCCAGACGAAAGGCTCGCGCAGGCGCGGTGGCGGTCACTTTGGCGAATGCTTCGACATCCATGCGTCCCTCGCTCACCATCGCGCTGAACATCAGCGGCAAGCGCGTCTCCAGCCCCGGCATCCCATTGGCGATTTGATTGAATGGCGCATTTTCCCCATGGGCGAACTTGCCGCTTGCGTCCATCCGGTAGGGCGCATGGTCTGAGGTGATCAGCTCAATCGTGCCATCGGCCATTGCCTCCCAAAGAGCGGCCTGATCCTCAGTACTGCGCTGCGGAGGGGAGCACATAAAGCGGGCCGGATTCTCGCTGTCCAGAATATCCTCGGTCATGAAAAGGTAGTGCGGACAGGTCTCGGCCTGCACCTTCACCCCACGCGCGCGGGCCTGCCGGATGATCTCGGCCCCTTCACCGGTTGAGACGTGAAAGATCATCACCCGCGCCCCGGTGAATTCGGCGAAACGGCACATCCGGTCGATCGCCTCGATCTCTGCCTCGCGTGGGTGGGAGGCGGCGTGGTATTTCGGGGCGGTCTTGCCCTCGGCCAGCAGCTTTTCGGTCATATGGCCGATCATCCCGTCATTCTCGGCGTGAAAACAGACGAGCGCGCCCGCATCCCGCGCCAAAGCAAGGATATCGAGGATAGATTTGTCGTCCTGGCGAACCTTGGCGTAGGTGGTGAATATCTTGATCGAACGGTGCCCTTCGGCGATCAGCGCCGGGATGTCTTCGGCCAGATTGCCATTGCCCGTGTCGGCGACGATCATGTGAAATGCGTGATCGATCACCGCGCCCTTCTTGGCAAGCGCGGCATAGTTCCCCACAACCTTCCGCATCTTCTGGCCCGCGTGTTGTGCGGCGAATGAAACGGTGGTCGTGGTCCCGCCCATCGCGGCAGAGCGTGTGGCGGTGCGGAACGTATCGGCATTCATCAACCCTGCGCCGGACATCTGTTCGATATGGCAATGGGTATCTACACCACCGGGCAATACCAGCAGGCCGCGCGCGTCGATTTCTGTCGGGGCAGAGGATGTGATGGTATTGCTCAACTCACTAATTTTACCCTCCGCGATGGCGATGTCCTGAACCGCAGCGCCTATGGGCGTTACAACGGTCCCGCCACGAATGACGGTGTCAATCTGTTTGCTTTGCATGGCAACCTCGACGATATGCAGTATCTGGGATGGTGAAAATAATCATACCATGCGTATACCATATGGTATACCGATAAAAGATGTATCGCGGCGGAGGCGGGCTCTTGGCCCCGAGAGGAGGTAACATGACCGATAAAATCGAAACGCTCGGGGATGCCACCTTCAAACGGCTGAAGGCGATGATCTTGGACGGCACGCTTGAGCCGGGCACGCGGCTGAGCGAAAAGAAGTTCGCCGACCATTTAGGCGTATCGCGGACACCAGTGCGAGAGGCAATCGGTCAGCTGGTCAGCGAAGGTCTTGCAAAGCGCAGCGCAGGTAGCGCGCCGGTGGTCTCAAGTGTGTCCCTAAATGAGATCATGGAGATTCTGCATGTGCGTAGCCTGCTGGAATGTGAGGCGGCGCGCAAAGCCGCGTCTTCGGGCAAGGAAACCGCGGAGCTAAGCGATATTCGCAATAAAATGCAAGGGTTTATAGATGGCCCGCGCCCTACAGCGGCAGAGCATTCCGCTCTGGATATGCGGCTGCATTTCATCCTTGCCGAGATGGCAGGCTCAAATCTTCTGCTCGAGCTGATCGAAAGCCTTAAGGTCAAAACCGGCATGTACGATCAAGGTTCGATCCCTGATCGTCTAGTGCCGGGGTGCGAGGAGCATATCGCTTTGATCGACGCGGTCATCGCCAAGGAGCCCTACGCCGCCAGCGCTGCGATGAAGCTGCATCTCAGCAATGTTCGAGAATCGATCATTTCGCACATTTATCACCCATTCTAATCCCCGTGGGGCAGCGCCGGCGCAAAGGTGGTTGACTCAGCATTCCGAGTGTATACCGTAGGGATACCAATTAGGAACGCATTGGGGATTCCATGCAGGCGCAACGACCCGAGGGCGGTATCGTTCTCGCGATCACCTTTCAGTATTACCGCGATTTGCCGACAGCGATGCGCTTCTACGAGAACGTGCTGGGCCTGACGCTCGCCATTGATCAGGGGTGGTCCAAGATCTACCAGATCGACGGCCAAGCCCATGTCGGTCTCGTGGATGAAACCCGCGGCATGCAGAAATGGCAGGAGAAGAAGACCGTTCAGCTTTGCCTGCGCGTGCCGGATGTCGACGCTTGGTATGCTTGGGCTGAGGCCAACAAGGTCGCCGGGCTGACCAAGATGTTCGACAGTGATGAGCTGGGCATCCGCGCCTTCGCCATGAACGATCCCGAGGGCTATCAGATCGAGGTGCAGACTGCCCGCCCGGGCAACTGACGCCGATCCGTCACCATAATGAATGAGGGCCCGCCAAGTGGCCCCGTCACCCATCCAACAGTGGAGAAGCTACCCATGAAATACCTCAGTGAAACCGCGCTGCGTGGCAGTGCCCTCGGTCTGGCCCTAATGGCCACGACGGCGGGCGCGGCATTGGCTGAAAAATCGGTCACCATTGGCCTTACCGCGGACCCAAGCCACCTCTACCCGCTGGCGGGTGAGGAGTTGTCGTCTAACATCATGTACTACCACCTCTACGATCCGCTGGTGAAGCGCAGCGCTGATCTGTCCTTCGGCCCCGGCCTTGCGGAAAGCTGGGAAAATGTCGACGACACCACATGGCGCTTCAAGCTGCGCGAAGGTGTGAAGTTCCACAATGGCAACGAATTCACCGCTGAGGACGTCGTTTACACAGTCGAAAAAACGCGCGAGTCGATTCGGCCGGATCTCGTGGCTAACATCGCCTCAATCACCGCAGTCGATGACCACACAGTCGAGATCAAGACGCCCAAACCCTATGCGGTGCTGCCCAATGATCTGGCTGAATTGCTGATCCTCGACAGTGAATACACCGAAGCTACTGGCGACGAGAAGATGGACCTCGAGCCGATGGGCACCGGTCCTTACAAGCTGGAGAGCTGGATCAAGGAAGAGAAACTGACCCTTTCGGCCAATGACGACTATTGGGCCGGCGAGCCTAAGATCGACACGGTCACCTTCCGTCCGATCACCAATCCCGCGACCCGCACCGCAGCGTTGCTAACCGGTGAAGTGGACGTGATTCAAGACCTCGCGGTGCGTGATGTGGACCGGGTCAAACGCGAAGAGGGTTTTGAGGTCGTCACCCGGCCGAGCCTTCTGAACGTCGTGCTGGCCATGGACACCCGCGAAAAATCCCCGACCATCGAAGGCGACAACCCGATGACCGACCAGCGGGTGCGCGAAGCGATCGCGCGGGCCATCGACACCGATGCGATTAACAAGATCGTCATGAACGGTCTGGCCACCCCGAGTGACCAATTCGTTCCGGAAAGCCACATCGGCTATGCCGACGGCATGAGCTTCCGCGAGATGTACCCGGTCGACATCGAGAAGGCGAAAGAGCTTATGGCCGAGGCGGGCTATGCCGACGGCTTCACCATGACGCTGGACGCCACCAACAACCGCTACGTCAACGACGCGCAGATCGCGCAGGCGCTGGCCTCGATGCTGGCCAAGATCAACATCGACCTGCAGCTGAACATCATGCCCAAGTCAAACTTCTGGGGCTACATCCGCGTGCCCACAGAGAACTCCAGCTTCATCATGTCGGGCTGGGACGTGCCGGCGGGGGATGCAGGCTCCATGTACGGCGCGCTGTTCTACACCCGCGACAAGAAGGAAGGCTACGGGCAGGTCAACCGCGGTTCCTACTCCAACCCGGAGCTCGACGCGCTGGTCGATAAGGCCGACGCCACCCCCAGCATCGAAGAGCGTGACCAGTACCTGCAGGAAGCCTCCAAGCTCTTGTTGAACGACATCCCGATGATCCCCGTGCATTACGAGCAGGACATCTACGCCAAGCGTGACGGCGTGATGCTCGAGCCGCGCGTGGACAAGTTTATCTGGGCCTATGACATGGACGTGGCCGAGTAAGCCGCAGCCTCCGACCCCGGCGGCCTGCGCTGCCGGGGTCTTTCTTCTCCTTGCCGAAAGACTGTAGCCGCCGATGTTCGGATATCTGCTCAAACGTCTGATCCAGATGACGCTCGTCCTCTGGATCGTCTCCGTGATCGTCTTCTTGATGATGAGTTTCACCGGTGATCCGGTGTTCATGGTCGTGCCGATCGACGCCACCGATGCCGAGATCGCGCAGGCGCGCCGCATCCTCGGGCTCGACCAGTCGCTGCTGGTGCAATACGGGCGCTTCATCACGAGCCTCGTACAGGGCGATTTCGGCAATTCCTACGTCTTCCGCCAGCCCGCGATGACGCTGATCCTCGAACGTCTCCCCGCCACCGTCGAGATGGTGCTGGTCGCTATGGCGCTGGCGCTCGCGGTGGCCATTCCGCTTGGCGTCTATGCCGGGGCCAACCCGAACTCCCGCATCAGCCGCACGATCATGGCGGGCTCTCTTCTTGGCATCTCGCTTCCCGGTTTCTGGGTCGGCATGGTGCTGATCTTCCTCTTTGCCGTGCATTGGGGGATCTTCCCCTCCTCGGGGCGCGGCGACACGGCCGAGATCTTCGGGCTGCGCATCAGCCTGCTGACCGCCGACGGCTGGCATCACATCATTCTCCCGGCGGTGACGCTCTCGCTCGCCACCATGGCGATCCTCTTGCGTATGACCCGCGCGGGCATGATGGAGGTCGGGCGGCAGGACTTCATGAAGTTCGCCCGCGCCAAGGGTGCGACGCGCCGCGACGTGCTCTACAAACACGGGCTGAAGAACGCGCTCATTCCGGTCATCACCATCTTCGGCCTGCAACTGGGCGATCTCATCGCCTTTGCCACGATCACCGAGACGATCTTTTCCTGGCCCGGCATGGGCAAGCTTTTGATCGACAGCATCTACCGCGCCGACCGCCCGGTGATCGTCGTCTACCTGATGCTGGTCGCGCTGATCTTCGTCATCATTAATTTCCTCGTCGACATCGTCTACACGCTGATCGACCCGCGCATCACGTTGAAATGAGGGCGGTGGCATGACGGCATTTTTCCAATCCGAATTCTTCTACAACTACCGCCGCAGTTCCTCGGCGATGATCGGTAGCGCGCTGATGGCATTCTTTGCCCTCGCGGTGCTGCTTGGCCCCTTCCTCGTGGCGCAAGACCCTTATGACATCGCGGCGCTGAACCTGATGGACAGCTACAAGCCGCCCGTCTGGCTCGAAGGGGGTGACCCGCAGTTCTGGCTCGGCACCGACGGGCAGGGGCGTGACGTCTGGGCTTCGATCCTCTATGGCGCGCGGATCTCGCTCTTCATCGGGCTGGTGGCGATGGTGGCCTCATGCGTCATCGGCACACTTCTGGGCCTGATCGCCGGGTTCTACGGCGGCATTGTCGACAGCGTCATCATGCGCATCGCCGACATCCAGCTTTCCTTCCCCTCAATTCTGATCGCGCTGTTCTTGATGTCCGCCGTGGGCACCGGTATCGACAAGGTGCTGATCGCGCTGACGGCCGTGGGCTGGGTGGTCTATGCCCGCACCGTGCGCGGCTCGACCCTGTCGGAGATCGAGAAGGAATACGTGCAGGCGGCCAAAGTCGCGGGGCTGCCAAACCACAAGATCATCCGCAAACATGTGCTGCCCAACGTGCTGACACCGCTCATCGTCATCGCGACCATTCAGGTCGGCACCTTCGTGCTGATCGAGGCGTCGCTGTCGTTCCTCGGGGTCGGCGTGCCGATCACCCAGCCGTCGCTGGGGCTGCTGATCAAGAACGGTTTCGACGTGCTGTTCTCCGGCCTGTGGTGGACCAGCGTCTTTCCCGGCGTGGCGATCATGATGCTGGTCTTTGGCATCAACCTCTTTGGCGATTTCCTGCGCGACGAACTGAACCCGAGGCTGAAATGATGCGCGACACGGTACAGCAAAAACTACTCGAGGTCCGAGACCTCAGGACCCATTTCCACACTTTCGCGGGCACGGTGAAAGCCGTGAACGGCGTCAGCTTCGATATCGCGGCAGGCGAGGTCATGGGTCTCGTGGGCGAAAGCGGCGGCGGCAAGTCGGTCGTCGGCTTCTCGATCCTCGGGCTGATCGACAGCCCTGGCAAGATCGAGGGCGGGGAGATCCTGCTCGACGGCGAAGACCTCGTGAAGGCCGGGGAGACGCGGCTGCGCGAGATCCGGGGGCGCGACATCTCGATGGTGTTCCAAGACCCGATGACTTCGCTCAACCCGCTGCATACGGTGGGCCGCCAGATGGATGAAGTGTTGCGCCTGCACAGCGACTTGGACGCCGAAGCGCGTCACGCGGCCTGCGTGGAGATGCTGGAGAGCGTCGGCATCAGCCGCGCGGCGGAGCGGCTCAAGGCCTATCCGCACCAGTTCTCGGGCGGGATGCGCCAGCGCGTGGTGATCGCCATCGCACTTCTGGCGCGGCCGCGGTTGATCATCGCTGATGAGCCGACGACGGCGCTCGACGTGACAATCCAGAGCCAGATCCTGAAACTGATGCGCCGCCAGATCGCCGAGAAGGGTGCCTCGATGATCCTCGTCACCCACGACCTCGCCGTGGTTTCCGAGATGGCCGACCACATCACCGTGCTCTATTGCGGCAATGTGGTGGAGCGTGGCCGCACCCGCAAGTTGATTGAGGCCCCGGCGCATCCCTATACCCGCGGGCTGATCGACAGCATCCCGGACCTCTGCAACAGGCACGAACGGCTCAAACAGATCCCCGGCACCGTGCCAGATATTCGCAATCTGCCCCAGGGCTGCAACTTCCGCGACCGCTGCCCGCGCGCGCAGGCCCTTTGTGCGGAGATTGAACCCGATCTGATGCCACAGCGCGGCTCGCTATCGGCGGCCTGTCACTTTCCTCTCAGCCCCGGAGACACCGCATGACCGATGCCCCTGCACCAATGCTCGACGTGCGCGACCTTGAGATGCATTTTTCCTTGGGCGGTTCCGTCCTCGACCGACTGCGTTTTGGCAAGAAGGGCCCTCGGATTGACAAGCCTGTTGTCCGCGCTGTCAACGGGGTGAACTTCAGCATTGAACGCGGTGAGATCATGGCGCTGGTGGGCGAAAGCGGCTGTGGCAAGTCCACCGTCGCCAAGACCATCGCGCGCATCTACAAACCCACGGGCGGCGAATTGCGCATTGATGGTGAGGACGTGGCCGAGCATGACTTCGCGCAGATGTTGCCCGTCCGCGCAAAGATGCAGATGATCTTCCAGGACCCCTATGCCTCGCTCAACCCGCGCCAGAAGGTGCGCGATATCGTGGCGGAGCCGTTGCTGCAGCAGACCAAGAGTGCCGCCGAACGGCGCGAGGTGCCCGAAAAGATCGAGGCGCTTCTGGCGAAGGTTGGCCTGAATGCCGAACACGCCGGGCGCTATCCGCACCAATTCTCCGGCGGCCAGCGTCAGCGCATCGGCATCGCACGGGCGCTTTCGGTCACCCCGGGGCTGATCGTCGCGGATGAGCCAGTCTCGGCGCTGGATGTGTCGATCCAAGCGCAGATCCTCAACCTGATGAAAGACCTGCGCGACGAGTTCGCTCTCGCCTATCTCTTCATCAGCCATGATCTCTCGGTCGTGCACCACATCGCCGACAAGATCGGCGTGATGTACCTCGGTTTCATGGTCGAGAACGCCCCGCGCGACGTGCTGTTCTCGCGCCCGCGTCATCCCTACACACGCGCCCTTCTCTCGGCTGCACCCAGCATCAAGGAAAAGCGGGATAAAGAGGAAATCGAGCTTACGGGCGAGGTGCCCTCGGCGCTCTCGTTGCCCTCGGGCTGCTGTTTCCGTACCCGCTGCCCCTTCGCCTGGGACCGCTGCGCGGCTGAACGGCCCGCCCTGCGCGATGTCGGCGACGGCCAGAGCGTTGCCTGCCACTTGATTGATGAACCGGAAAGGGATGTCTCATGACCCTGATCGCACAAGCTCGGCTGGGCCTTCACGACCCGCATGACTGCACCGACGCCAATGATGAGTTGACGGTGCTGCACGCGATCTACGACACGCTGGTGAAACGCGACGGGCAGGGGTTCGCCCCCGCGCTGGCGCGGGACTGGGAGGTGTCGGAGGACGCAGCCGTCTGGACCTTCGACCTGCAACCGGGCGTGACCTTCCACGACGGCACTCCCTGCGACGCGGAGGCGGTGGCCGCCTCGCTCAATCGCATGGCGCGGGAGGACAAGGGCTATACCTTGGGCGCGCCGGCGGTATGGCGGCAGTTTCTGGGCGGGGCCAAGTTGGAGGTTCTGACCCCGACGCGGCTTCGCGTCACGCTGACCGCGCCGATGGCCGATCTCCTAGACGTGCTGGAGCAAGGCTTCATCGTCGCACCCTCGGCTTTCCCGGCGCTCGACGCAGGCGATCATACTGCGCAGGTTGGCAGCGGGCCTTACCGGATTACAGAGATCACGCCAGAGCGCATCAGTGCCGAACGGGTGACGGGGCATTTCTCCGGCACCCCGGCGAACGAGACTGTCACATGGCTGCTGGAACCTGACGTGGCCAAACGTCAGGCGATGCTGGCGCGCGGCGAGGTGCAGGTCGCCAACGGCCTCGACTTCGCAGCCTCGCGCAGCCTCGGCGCGATGCGGCACGAGTTCCTCTCGCCCGTCGCGATCATCTACCTGCTGAATGCTGCGCGCGGCCCGCTGGCGGACGCCCGTGTCCGCCGGGCGCTGAACCTTGCGGTCGACCGCGAGGCCATCGTCGAGACCGTGATGCAGGGGGCCGCCCGCCCGCTGCGCGGCTTCGTCAGCCCGAACCATTTCGGGGCCGGGACGGGGCAAGGCGCGCAGATGGATCGCGACACCGCCCGCGCCCTGCTGGCGGAGGCGGGGCAAGGCGATGGCCTGACGCTCGACGTCGATTGCCCGACGCGCCTGCCGGACGAGGCCGAGCGGCTGACCGCCGCCCTCGGCGAACAGCTCAAGGAGGTGGGCATCACGCTCAATGTGCATATCCACCCCGAGCGCGAAGACTATGCCCACATGGTCCGTCGCAAGGAAATCCGCGACCTCTGCGTCTTCGATTCAAGCCCGATGAGCACCTACCGCGTGCTCTACGAGAAGATCGACAGCCGCGTGGCAGGTTCTTGGTGGCAGGGCTATGCCAACCCGAAGATCGAGGCGCTGATCGACCGCGGCCGCGTAATCCCCGACCGCGCCGCGCGCGCGCAGGTCTGGCAGGAGGCCTACGGCCTGCTGCAGGAGGATCCGGCGTGGCTCACGCTCTACAATCCGCTGCGGGTGATCGGCATCGCGGGGGAGCATCCCGATTTCACCATGCCCGCCGACGGGGTGATCGACGTGACGCAGCTGCCGCATTTGCCGGAGGTGGCCCATGCTGGCTGACACGCTTCTGACTGGCGGCACCGTCATCACCATGGACCCCGCCCGCCGGGTGATCGAAGCGGGGGCCGTGGCGGTCCAAGGCGGCAAGATCGTGGCCATCGGCAGCGCTTCGGAGCTGACCGAACAGGTCGAAGCCACGGAGATCATCGATTGCACCGGCCATGTCATCTTTCCGGGGCTCGTGGATGTGCATGCCCACGCCGGCCATGGTCTGATCAAGACCATGGGCATGCACGCAGGCGATCGTTGGGAGGCGATCTGTGGCGAGGTCTATACACAGATCTCCCCCCCCGATTTCTGGCGCGCGGAAGCGCGGCTTGCCGCCCTCGAGCGGCTGCGTTTCGGCGTGACCACCGGCGTGTCGCTTTTGGGCGGCGGCGACACGATCATGCGCAGCGACGATCCGGCCTATGCCGCGGCGCATTGCGAAGGCGTGCTGGAGGTCGGCACCCGCAGCGTCGTGGCCGCCGGTCCCACCCGCGCGCCGCATCCGCTGACCTATGCAGATTGGGAGACCGGCGAACGGCGCCCCTATCCGGTAAGCTTCGAGCAGCAGTTCGACACCGCGAAAGCCGTGGCCGAGGACTGGCACGACACCCACGGAGGCCGGATCAACATCGCCATGCTCTACCCCGTGCTGCGCGACGAGCATGAGCGCGACATGGCCCCGGAAGATTACGCCGCCGCCTGCGCGCAGACCCAAGCCGTGCAGGCCCACGCCCGCGACAAGGGGCTGGTCTTTACCCAGGACGGCCACTGGCGCGGCTCGATCCGGCGGGCCAAAGAACTGGGGACACTGGGGCCGAACGCGCTGCTGTCGCATTGCATCGACTTGCACGACGATGAGATGATCGCCGTCGCCGAAACAGGCACCAAGATCGCGCATAACCCTTCGGCCAATGCCTCGATCTCGGGGCGTTGCCCGGCGGTCGAGATGATGGAGATGGGTGTCTGCGTCGGTCTCGGCTCGGACGCCACCGCGCCGGACCGCTCGGGCGACATGTTCCGACACATGCAGCAGGCGATGCATTACCACCGCCGCCATTTCCGTGACGCCGATGTGCTGCCGATCGGCAAGGTGTTGGCGATGTGCACCATCGACGGGGCGCGCGCTCTCGGGATGGAAGACCGCATCGGCTCGCTTGAGGTCGGCAAAGAGGCCGATATCGTGACCATGGACCTTTCCCGACCGCATCTGCAGCCGGGCAACATGGCGGTGCACCGGCTGGTCTGCTTTGCCAACGGCAACGACGTGAGCAACGTGATGGTGGGCGGCGAGATGGTGCTGCGCAACGCCCGTGCGACACGGCTCGACGAGGGCGCGGCGCTGCGCGAAGCGGTCACGCAGGCCGACCTGATGATCGATCGCCTCGGTAGCGCGCCGGACCTCGATTTGCCCGCGAATTTCTGGGGCAGCACCCCCCACGGCACGGAAGGCCAGCCATGACCATCTACATCATAAACCCCAACAGCAGCCAGCATGTGACCGACGGCATCGACCGCGCCGTCGACCCGATGCGCGCGGCCTCCCCGGTACCGATCGTGGCGCGGACCCTGGCCGAAGGCCCCCCGGGGATCGAGACGCAGGCCCATGTCGACGGTGTCGTCGGCCCAATGCTGGCGCATTGCACGGCGCTCGAAGATCAGGCCAGCGCCTTTGTCGTCGCCTGTTTCTCGGACCCCGGTCTGCCGGCGCTGCGCGAACAATCGGACCGCCCGGTGCTGGGCATCGCGGAGACGGCGGTGCTAACGGCGATGACGCTGGGCCAGCGTTTCGGCATCATCTCGATCCTGCGCCGCTCGATCCCGCGGCACATGCGCTACCTCGGCGCCATGGGGGTGATGGATCGGCTCGCGGGCGACGAACCGCTGGAGCTTGGCGTGCTGGAACTGGCCGATGAGACCCGCACCTTCGAGCGGCTGAAGACCGTCGGTACCTCGCTGCGCGATGGCGCGGGGGCGGATGTGTTGATCCTCGGCTGCGCCGGGATGACCGCCTTTCGCGGTGAGCTTGAAACAACCCTCGGCGTGCCCGTCATCGAGCCATGTCAGGCGGCCACCGCCATGGCGATCGGCCGGGTCGCCTTGCAACAGACAAGATAGGAGAGAACATGTCCGCACTCACAGCAGAGGCGAAAGGCGTCTTCGTCATCGCCGTGACCCCTTTTCACCCCGATGGCCGCATCGACATGGAAAGCTGCGACCGCATGGTCGACTTCTATCTCGACGTGGGGGTCACGGGCCTGACGGTCCTGGGGATGATGGGCGAGGCCCCGAAGCTGACGGTCGAGGAATCGCAAGAGGTCGTCGCCCGCATCCTGAAACGCGTCGATGGCCGGGTGCCGGTGGTGGTGGGCGTCTCCGCCCCCGGTTTCGCGCAGATCGACACGCTGACGCGGGCAGTGATGGAGCTTGGTGCCGCAGGTGTCATGGTGGCCCCGCCCGGGAGCCTGCGTACCGACGATCAGATCGTGAATTACTACCGGCAGGTGGCCGAAGTGTTGGGCGACGTGCCCTTCGTGCTGCAGGATTTCCCGCTCGTCACCGGCGTGCAGATCGCGCCCAAGGTGATCGCACGGATTGTCAACGAACTGCCCACCTGCGTCTGTTTGAAACATGAAGATTGGCCGGGGCTTGAGAAGATCTCCGCCCTGCGCGCCGAAGGCATGTTGGAGCGCCCGCTCTCGATCCTTTGCGGCAACGGCGGGCTGTTCTTGCCCGAGGAGATGGGTCGCGGCGCCGATGGCGCGATGACCGGTTTCGCCTACCCGGAAATGATGGTGCAGGTGGTCGATCTGTGCAGCCGCGGCGAGCTGACCCGCGCGCAGGAAATCTTCGACGCCTACCTCCCGCTGGCACGTTTCGAGCAGCAGCCGGGGCTGGGTTTGGCAATCCGCAAATACACGCTCGCGAAACGCGGAATTATTGCCCATGACGCGCAGCGCCGCCCCGGTGCTGCGCTGAGCGAGGCCACCCGCGCCGAGGTCGACCGGCTGATCGCGCGACAGGAAAAACGATTGAAGGAATTGAACTGATGGATCTCGAACTGAGCGGCAAACGCGCGGTTGTGCTGGGGGCCAGCCGTGGCCTCGGCATGGCGATTGCCAAGTCTCTGGCCTCTGAGGGCGCCGCCGTCTTTGCCGCCGCGCGCAGCCGCGACAAGATCGCCGACTGGGCGCAAGGCATGGAAAACGTCCACCCCGTTGAATGCGACCTGTCGGACCTTGCCCAGGTCGACGCACTGGCAGACCAGCTTCAGTCGGACGGTGGTGCGGATATCATCGTCAACAACGGCGGCGGCCCGCCCCCGGGGATGGCTCAGGCGGCCGAGCGCGGCCAGTGGCTTGCGCATTTCGAGGCGATGGCGGCGAACCTCTTTCACCTCAACACGCGGCTCCTGCCTGAGATGAAGGCACGTGGCTGGGGCCGGATCATCTCGATCACCTCCTCGGGCGTGGAGCAGCCCATTCCGAACCTCGCGCTCAGCAACGGCATCCGCTCGGCGGTGGTGGGTTGGTCGAAGACATTGGCAAACGAGGTCGCGGGTGACGGCATTACCGTCAACGTGGTGATGCCGGGGCGCATCCACACGCAGCGGGTGGACGAGTTGGACGCCGCCGCGGCCAAACGCACCGATAGCGACGTGGCCATGGTGGCCGCCAGGTCCCGCGCCACGATCCCGGCGGGCCGCTACGGCAAACCGGAAGAATTTGCCGATGTAGTCACCTTCCTCGCCTCGGTGCGGGCAGGCTACGTCACCGGGTCGCGCATCCGCATTGACGGCGGCGCGATCAAAGGGATTTGATCGGGATCAATCAACGAGATCAAAGCGCCAAGAAGTGCTTGGGTCGCAATGGTCGCTATATCAAGGGTGCCCTCCCGAGGCCTGTTTGCATCAAAAGGGGCCTGTCTAGCGCGCGCAGCGGTACGCCATCGCGCTAGACAGGCCGCCGTCAAGATCTCACTACTTGCGCGCGTAAACGTTCTCGTGGCGAATGATGTCATCCTCACCTAGGTAGGACCCGGTCTGTACTTCAATCCGTCATGTTGACCGAAGCGGACCATCGAAGAAACGCACCTGCAAATCAACCGCGGCGCGCGATTGAGGAGCGTAGGCTTACTTCAACGTGGCAAGATAGCTGCCATAGTCATTCTTAGTGAACATCTCGGCGCGCTCTGCGAGGGCTTCTTCGCTGATCCAACCTTTTTTAAAGGCGATCTCTTCCAGACAACCGGTTTGCAAACCCTGTCGTTCGGTCAACGTACGGACAAAATTTCCCGCGTCCAACAGGCTGCCATGGGTGCCGGTATCCAGCCAAGCATAGCCGCGCCCCATGCGTTCGACCTGCAGTTTGCCCGCCTGTAGATACATCTCAAGCAGCGAAGTGATCTCCAATTCGCCGCGCGCCGATGGCTGAACCTCCGCTGCATGTTTTGGGGCATCGCCGTCAAGGAAATAGAGACCCGTCACAGCGTACTTCGAGGGCGGGACATCGGGTTTTTCGATGATCTCTCGGGCTATGCCATTAGCGTCAAAGCCAACGACCCCGTAACGTTTTGGGTCAGAGACGTGATAGCCAAACACAGTGCCCCCTCCGATGCGCGCATCTGCGGAGGCCAGCATGTCAGGCAGCCCGTGGCCGAAAAAGATGTTATCGCCGAGCACCATTGCAGAAGGCGCACCGGCCAGAAAGTCTTCAGCCAGCAGATAGGCTTGTGCTAAACCGTCGGGGCTCTCCTGCACAATGTAGGTCAGATTGATCCCCCACTGGCTGCCATCGCCGAGCGTTCGGATGAATTGCTCTTGATCCTGCGGCGTAGTGATCATGGCGATGTCACGGATGCCCCCGAGCATGAGAACCGACAGGGGGTAGTAAATCATGGGCTTGTCGTAGATCGGCAGGAGTTGCTTCGAAATTCCCATAGTGATCGGGTAGAGCCTTGTACCAGACCCTCCAGCGAGAATGATACCTTTGCGTTTGCTCATGATCGGCCTCCAAGGTCTTTAAGTATATCTGTAGGCGGCTCACGCCGGTCCGAGCGTGGGATGCCGAAAACGGGCTGTGTGGTGCAACAATGCGGACAAGACTTTAGCGACCTTTGGGCGGGGCCGAGTGATCGGAAGCGAGGGTTCCCGTTTCCATGCAATCCAACCCCGCCTCCCCGAAAATTCCTCGAGCGAAATCGACCCAGCTGACATCCGGTGCGCCGGAGAAATGATCGGTGCTGCTTTTTGGCCGGATTGTCTATCGACTGCCGCGCAATGGTATCACGGGCCGCCGCAATCTCGGCAGCGCCGGTGGGGCGGCCAATCTGGTCGGCGATAATGTTTAGGGCTTCTCGCTCTGCCCCGGGACGCGGGGCCTGAGAATGCAACCCACGTACTGCCCCCATGGCGGCAGAGAGGGAATGATTGTCCTGCACGAAATCTAAAGCGATTCCATGTTCCGCCAGTATCTTGCGGTTCCAGCTGTCTGAAAAGAACCCTCGTGCAGCCCCGAATTTTGCGGGCTTCAAAATGGGAGTTCCTGGCACGCCGGTTTGGATAACTTCCACAATAGCGTTCCCCTTGACGACTTCTCGTTGTTTCCTAGCAAGCACCATAGTTCTTGTCAGATGATACAACCATAATCGTCGCCAAGTAGCATCTGCTAACGCAACAGTTCCCAGTTAGCCCCGCAGCGCAGGCAAACCCACGCCCGTGGCGTCGAACCCGCCGTCGGATGCAACGACCTGCCCAGTCACATAGCTTGCCCGGTCGCTTGCAAGGAAACATATGACGTTCGCGATTTCGCGCTCGGAGCCGTAGCGGTTGAGGGGGATCGCGTCGTGATAGGCCGCGCGTATCTCCTGCGAGTGGACGGGAAGCGCGAGTTTCGTTTCCACCGGTCCGGGGCAGACGCAGTTCGCGCGGATCCCGACTTCGCCAAGCTCTGCCGCTTGCTGTTTGGTCAGATGGATCACTGCTGCTTTGGACGTGCCATAGGCGATCCGCAGCGTCGAGGCGCGCAACCCGGAGATCGAGGCGATGTTCACGATGGCCCCGCCCCGGGTCGAGAGGAGCGGAAGGCAGGCTTGGGACATCAGAAACACGCCGTCGAGGTTGGTCTCCATCACGCGTCGCCAGCGGGCAAAATCAGTCTCGGCCAAGGGGCCGAAATCGGCGACGCCTGCATTGTTGACCAGAATGTCGAGGCGCCCGAAGGTTTGCTCCACCTCCGCGACGGCCTGCGCGACTTGTTGTGGGATTGAAACGTCGCAAGTTATGGCAAGTGCGCCGGAGAGGGTGGCCGCGGCTTCCGCCAGTTCTTCCGCATCGCGGTCGAGCATGACGACGCGACGGCCTTCGGCGTGGAAAAGCGCGGCGGTGGCAAGGCCGATGCCGCGGGCGGCACCGGTGATCAGGGCAACGGTATCGTTCATTTCAGAACCTCGGGCAGGAAGAGGGAGAGGGCAGGGACCGCCGCCACGATGGCAAGGCCGAATATGCTGATCGCGAGAAACGGCAAGGCGGCGCGGGCAATATGCTCCAAAGGTTGGCGGGTGATGTTCGCGGCGACGTAGAGGTTGATCCCGACGGGCGGGGTGATGAGACCGATGGCGAGGTTCACCATCACCAGCACGCCGAACCAAACCGGATCCCAGCCAAGTTCGCGCACGACCGGCAGGAAGATCGGGAGAGAGATGAACATCACCGTCACCGGGTCCATGAACATGCCTGCGATCAGGAGGATCAGCATGATGACCACCAAGATCACCCCGCCATTGTCCGACAGGCCGAGCAGTTGGTCGGAGTATTGGCCGACGAGGTCTTCGACCGTCACAACCCACCCGAATAGGCTGGCATAGGCGACCACCAACATGACGACGGCGGAGGAAGAGGCGGCCTCGGTCAGGGCGTCATAGAGGGCGCGGATGGTGAGCGTGCGATAGGCAAAAGCGCCCACGGCAATGGCATAGACGGTGGCGACGAGGGCGGCTTCGGTCGGGGTGAAGATGCCGGAGTAGATGCCGCCGAGGATGACGACTGGGGTCATCAGTCCCCAGAAGGACTCGCGAAAGCTCTGCTCGAGATCGTGCCAATAGCCTTGGCTGGGCGGTGCGGGTGAAAGCTTGTCCAACTCCGCCCGGTCAGACGATTTAATGAAGGGTAGAATGATCAGCATCAGCACGCCCATGAAGAGGCCCGGGATGATCGCTGCGATAAACAGTGCGGAGATCGATGTTTCGGCAATGACGCCATAGATTACGAGGCCGATGGAGGGGGGGATGACGATGGAGAAGGCCGCGCCCGTGCAAACCAAAGCGGCGGCGGCAGCACGGGGGTAGCCGTCTTCTTGCATGCCTTTGATGATCATCGGGCCGATGGCCGCGACGGAAGCCGGGCCCGAGCCTGACACCGCGCCCCAGAACAGGCAGACCACGGTGCCAACGACACCCATGCCGCCGGGCAGGTTGCCGATGAGGATACGGAAAAAGCGGATCATCCGCTCGGCGATGCCCAGGGTGCCCATCAACGTCCCGGCGAGGATGAAGAAGGGGATGGCGAGCAGGGCGTATTTCGCGATGCCGGTGGCGATGAGATCGCCTGCGAGGTCAAAGCCGAAGCCGATTTGCCACATGGCGTACATGGCCGAGAGGCCGAGCGCGAAGGCCACGGGCACGCGCAGCGCCATCAGCAGGAAAAAGGCGACGATCATCTGGGTGCCGGCACCTATGCTGGAGATATCAAACACTGGTTTAAGCTCGCGGTTCTTGGCGCGTCGCGCGCCACATTTCTGCGGCATGTTGCAGGTAGCGGATGATGATCAGTGCAAAACCGAAGGGCAGGCCGATCTGATACCACCACGCAGGCACACCGAGCGCATAGCTGCGGATGCCGCTGCCGATCTGGTTCATCAATGTGGCCCAAGAAAACCATGCGGAAGCTGCCAGAAGCAGAACCGAAAGGATCACCGAGAGCATAAATACGGCGCGGGCCGCAGGGCGGGGCAGGAAATCCTGAACGATCGTGACGGCCAAATGCTGCCCCCGCCGTGCGGCGATCGCGGCGCCAAAGACGGTCAGCAGGAGAAAGCCGTTGGTCAGCAGCTCTTCCGAGGCGGCGAAGGAATAATGTGTGGCATAGCGGACCACGACATTGATGAAACCGATCAGCGTCATGCCAAGAAACAGCACGGCGCAGACGATCTTTTCAAACTCGTTCAGCAGAAATCGCATGGCTCCGACCCTCCCGGATCGGCGCGGCCCCAGTGCGGGGCCGCGCCTAGGCTTTAGTTCGCGGGTGTCGCGGCAATGGCGTCCTGGAAGCTACCGACGATGTCGGTGCCCACTTTGGCGGCCCAAGTGTCGAAGGCGGGTTTTGTCGCTTCGCGGAAGGCGGCCAGTTCCTCTTCGGACGGCTCGTAAACCTCCATCCCTTTGTCACGCAGGAAGGCGACGCCTTCGGCGGTGCCTTCACGGGTGATTTCGCGCTGATATTGCATGGCTTCGGTCGCGGCGGCGCGCATCTGCTCTTGGGTCGCCTCGTCCAGATCACCCCAGACTTCGGTCGAGACACCAAGGAAGATTGGGTCATAGGAGTAGTGCCAAGTAGTCAGATGTTTTTGCACCTCGAAAACCTGCTGGGGAATGATCACGGCCCCAATCGGGTTTTCCTGCCCATCAACGACGCCCTGCTGAAGTGCGGTCATCGTCTCACCCCATTGCATCTGCTGGGGGTTGGCGCCGAGCGCGTTCATCACGTCGATATACATCGGTCCGGCGACGCGCATGTTGAGACCCTTCATGTCTTCGGGGGTCTTAATCGGGCGGACGTTGTTGGTGACTTCGCGAAAGCCGTTCTCACCCCAAGCCAGCACTTCGATGCCCTTTTCGCGCAGGATGTCTTCGAGCAGTTTCGCCGGTTCGCCTTGGGTGGTCGCGTCTACCTGATCGTAGTTGGCATAGAGATAGGGCAGCGAGAACACGGCCATCTCGGGCACCAAGGGGGTCACGTTGATCGCCGAGGTGACGACGAGGTCAAGCGCCCCGCGGCCCACCATCTCGGCCTGTTTCATCTGGTCGCCGCCAGAGAGCTGCGCATTGGGGAAGACGCGCACGTCATAGGCTCCATCGGTTTTCTCGGACAGAAGTTCGCCGAATTTCTCTGCCCCTTTGTGCCAAGTCGTGGTGTCGCCGGTGTTATGCGACAGACGCAGCGTGTCGGCACTGGCCGCGCTGGAAAAGACGGCGGTTGCAAAAATTGCGGCGAAACCCGCCTTTGAAATCATTTTCATAATAGTTCCTCCCTCATTGAGGCATAATGTGGAACAGAGTTCGGCGGTTCGGGCAAGATATTTCTTGCATTCAATGCGGGAATGCGCAGTTCTTTGTGTCGAAACCCCGGAACCCAGACGCAAGAGGTCCACATTATGAACGGTGGAGATCAGGCGACCCCCGCCAGCGGCAGTCAAGCGGTAGACCGTGCCTTGGCGCTTTTGCAGATCACCGGGCGCGAGGCCGGGCGGGGTATGTCTTTGTCCGGGTTGATTGAGGCTTCGGGGCTGGGCAAGCCCACGGTCCGCCGGTTGATGCTTGCGCTGATTCGGCGCGGTCTTGTGGAGCAGGACAGCGCCACGCGGCTCTATTTTCTGGGGGAGGAAAGCTATGTTCTCGGCACCCTCGCGACCCCGCGCCATGGGCTGTTGGAGATTGCAGCGGATGCGGCTGTCCGGCTAGCGCAGGCGAGCGGCGACACGGCCTTCGTCAACATGCGGCGCGGCTCGGCTGCGGTTTGCCTGCACCGCGAAGACGGGGCTTTCCCGATCCGGACCCATGCGCTTGAGACTGGCGCGCAGCACCCTTTGGGCATTGGCGCAGGCTCGCTGGCGATGCTTAGTGCGCTGCCGGATGCGGAGGTCGAAATGGTGCTCAAAGACAACGTAGAACGGATGGCCAGCGATTACCCGGATTACGACGCCGATCTTTTGCGCAGCGATGTGGCGCGGACCCGCGAGCGGGGGTTTGCCTTGAACCCTGGGCGAATCGTGCCGGGCAGTTGGGGCATCGGCGTGGCCCTTTGTCGCCCTGACGGTTCCGTCGCGGGCGCCATGTCGATCGCCGCGATCGAAAGCCGAATGCTGCCGCCGCGTGATGGTGAGTTGGCGGAATTGTTGAAGCGCGAAGCGCGGGAAATTGAAATTCGGTTGGCGCGCAGGATGCCGCAGCCGGTACTGGAGGAGGATGAATGATGACGGACCCCTATATCGTGGGCTGGGCCCATAGCGCCTTTGGTAAAAGCGACGCGCTCGATACCGAAGCGCTCATGGCTGAGGTCACGGGACCGGCCTTGGCCCATGCCAGCGTGCCAGCGGAGGATGTCGACGGTATCTTTGTCGGGGTCTTCAACAATGGCTTCTCGGATCAAGATTTTCAGGGGGCGCTCGTCGGCATGGGGAATCAGGCTTTGGCCCGCGTCCCCGCCACGCGCTATGAGAATGCCTGCGCGACCGGCTCCGCCGCATTGCATGGGGCGATGGATTTCATCGCCAGTGGCCGTGGCAAGATTGCCTTGGTCGTCGGGGCCGAAAAGATGACCGCAACGCCGGGGGCGGAGGTGGGGGACATCCTGCTCGGTGCCTCTTACCGGGCGGAGGAAGCGGGCGTTGGCGGTAGTTTTGCCGGGCTTTTTGGGCAGATCGCGGGCAACTATTTCCAGCGCTATGGTGACCAATCCGAAGCGCTGGCGATGATCGCCGCGAAGAACCACCACAACGGAATGCAAAATCCCTTTGCCCATATGCAGCGGGATTTCGATGTGGCCTTTTGCAACACCGTGTCCGAGAAGAACCCCCTAGTGGCTGGCCCCCTGCGGCGCACGGATTGTTCGCTGGTGTCTGACGGGGCGGCGGCGATGGTTGTGGCCGCGCCCGAAGTGGCGGCCCAGTTGCAGCGCGCCATCCGTTTCCGCGCGCGCAGCCATACCAACGAACCGTTGGCACTGTCGCGGAGGGACATCACCCGTTTCGATGGGGCGCGGCGGGCGTGGGAGCAGACATTCGCGGCGAGTGGCCTGACGCTAGATGACCTGAGCCTTGTGGAAACTCACGACTGTTTCACCGTGGCGGAACTGTTGGAATACGAGGCGATGGGTTTGACGGAACCGGGTCAAGGAAGACGCGCCATTCGCGAGGGCTGGACCGCCAAGGACGGGCGTCTGCCGGTGAACCCCTCGGGCGGGTTGAAGTCGAAGGGCCATCCGATTGGGGCCACGGGCGTGTCGATGCACGTCATGGCGGCGATGCAGTTGATGGGCGAGGCGGGCGGCATGCAGATCCCCGATGCCGAGCTTGCCGGGGTGTTTAACATGGGCGGGGCGGCGGTTGCCTCCTATGCCTCGATCCTTGAGCGGGTGGCGTGATGCAGCCTATCTCTACCCGCGTCATGAACCTCTCGCAGTTTTTGGCAGACTCCGCGCGGCGTCAGCCTGAGGAGATCGGGCTGGTCTGGGGCGAAGACACTTGGGCTTGGTCCGAGTTGGAAGCCCGCTCCACCGCTTTTGCCGCCGCCCTGCGCGATCGTTACGGCATGCGCAAGGGCGACCGGTTGCTGGTGCAATCCGCGAACTGCAACCAGATGTTCGAAGCGGCCTTTGCCTGCTGGAAGCTCGGCTGCGTTTGGGTGCCCGCCAATTTTCGCCAAACGCCGGAAGAGGTCGCCTGGCTCGCCATGTCTTCGGGGGCCAAAGGTCTGTTGGCGGGGGCCGAGTTCGCCGCCCATATCGCATCCTGCGAGGGTGTCGATTTCACCGTCACGATCGGCGGGGCGGGAGAGGACGATTACGACACGCTTGTGGCGGAGTTCGCGAAGGTGCCGGTTGCCGTGACCGCGGTGGATCGCGACGATCCCGCGTGGTTCTTCTTTACCTCGGGCACCACCGGAAAGCCGAAGGCAGCGGTGCTCACGCATGGCCAGTTAGCTTTTGTGATCACCAACCATCTGTGCGATCTGATGCCTGGCACTGGGCCGGATGATGCCTCCATTGTGGTTGCGCCGCTGTCTCACGGTGCGGGCATCCATCAGTTGACACAGGTGGCCCATGGGGTGAAAACCATTCTCCACGGCGGGACGAAGTTCGACCCCGCTGAGGTTTGGCGCTTGGTCTCCAAATGGCGCGTCACCAATGCCTTTACCGTGCCAACGATCGTGAAGATGCTGGTCGAACATCCTTCGGTTCACGAACACGACCACTCCAGCCTGCGCTACATGATCTATGCCGGGGCGCCGATGTACCGCGCCGACCAAATCCGTGCGATCGAGGTTCTGGGCCCTGTTCTGGTGCAGTATTTCGGCTTGGGTGAGGTGACGGGAAATATCACCGTGTTGCCGCCCGCGCAGCACTCTGTCGATGATGCCGTGATGCGGATCGGTACCTGCGGCTTTGCCCGGACGGGGATGCAGGTTCAGGTGCAGGATGCCGAGGGGAAAGAGGTCGCGGCGGGCGAGACTGGTGAGGTTGCCGTGATCGGTCCGGCGGTATTTGCGGGCTACCACAACAACCCCGAGGCCAATGCCAAAGCCTTTCGCGACGGCTGGTTCCTGACCGGTGATCTTGGGCATATGGACGCCGAAGGGTTTCTTTATCTCACCGACCGGGCGTCGGACATGTATATTTCAGGCGGGTCCAACATCTACCCACGAGAGATCGAGGAGAAAATCCTGCAGCACCCGGCAATCAGCGAATGCGCCGTACTGGGAATGCCGGACCCGACATGGGGCGAGGTCGGGATCGCGGTTTGCGTCGCCGAGGGTGCCGCGCCTGAGGCCGATGCGTTGCTGGCGTGGCTGGGGGATAAGGTGCCGCGCTACAAAATGCCTAAAACTGTGGTCTTCTGGGATGAGATGCCGAAATCGGGCTATGGCAAGATCACCAAGAAGTTAATCCGCGCCGAACTGGCCGAACGTGGCGCGCTTGCGGATGTCTGAGACACGAATGGTGCAACACCCCGGTCCGACAGAGGCTGCGCGTGTCAGTGCGCTGCCCTGCCGGGCGACGCGCCGCCGGGTGACCTTGTCTGCGGGGGCGACGCTTTTTGAGGCGATGACGGAAGCGGCGGATGGCGCGGGCGCGTGGTTCGACCTGACTGATCTGCCTGTCGAAAAGCTCACCTTCGTGCGCCCCGCACCCTCGCCGGATGATCGGCATGTGGCGTGGTACAGCGCGGAGAGGGAGTTGCGAGATGCCGTAATCGAACGGGCCGGTGCGCATCTGGGGCGGCGGGATGGTGCGGCATTCGCGCATATTCACGGGATGTGGCGGGCGGAGGATGGAACCTGCCACGCGGGGCATCTCTTGGCGGAGAAGACAGTCCTGTCGGCAGATTACACCGTGGATGTTTGGCTGCTCGAAGGGGCCATGCTCGAAACCGTGCCGGATGCCGAGACGGAGTTCACCCTCTTTCGGCCCGTCGCTACAGGGCCGGTGCACAACCCGAACGCTGTGCTTGGAGCGATCCGGCCCAACGAAGTGATCGAAGACGGCCTAGAGAAATGCGCGGCGGTTTCTGGTTTGTTTGTCAGCGCGGTGAAAGGGCTGGGGAGTTTCGTCGGCACGCAACTGCAGGGGCAGCCAGCATTGATGGATATTGCGACCGAAGTACTTTTGTTCGGGGAAAATGGACGTTGTGCGATTTCCGTAGGGCTTGAGGGGCCGCCGGTGAGGGGGGAACTTGCAGCGCGTGCTAACCGGGTCTGCGTGACCTTCGAGGTGCTTTTGCTGTCGCAGGTTAAGTGAGCACTTTCGCCGAAATGAAAATGCAGGCCGCGTGGTCGTCGCGGCAAGCAGGCAAAGGTCAACTGCGCGAAGCGGTCATTCTGTCGCGAGAAAGCCGATGATGTAGCCTAGAAACTAAACTCATTTCTCAAGCTGTTCGACCTCAACAAACTCAATGGGCGTATACGCTTGCTCAATTTACCCCGGCTCCACGATCACTGCGCGGATCCCGCCAATCGGGATTGCCAACTTGTTTGCGGTGCGGCGCTTGGTTAGGCGGTAGGTATGAATATACCATCCTCGATGCAGCGCCT
>NZ_JBIFFU010000073.1:0-1450 GCF_043557315.1 Sulfitobacter sp. 1A12779 | reverse complement strand
TGTTGATTGTCACTGAGAACTGACCCGGTAGCCCCATAAATTGTCACTGAGAATTGACCCATGTGAACACACTTCCCCGACGGTTTTGGTTGGGGGGATTTGGAGTGATCGACATGGGATTTTTGAGTGTCATTCGACGCTGGGCATTGCGTGACAAAATGCCAATCAGGGAGATTGCCCGGCGGACGGGTTTGTCTCGGAACACGGTAAAGAAGTATCTGCGTGAAGGTGCGGTGGAACCGCAGTTCAAGACGCCTAAGCGTCCAAGCAAGCTGGATCCCTATGCGGATCGGCTGTCAGCCTGGCTTTTAATTCAGACGCGGAAGTCACGCAAAGAGCGGCGGACAGTGAAGCACATGCATGCTGATCTGGTGAAGCTGGGATATGATGGCTCCTATGAACGCGTAGCAGCTTTCGCCCGGGCATGGCGTGAAGATCGGCATCGAGCGGAACAGACGACGGGGCGCGGCACCTACGTGCCTTTGGTGTTCGCGCCCGGCGAAGCCTTCCAATTCGACTGGAGCGAGGACTGGGCCAACATCGGCGGTGAGCGCGTCAAACTTCAGGTCGCTCATATCAAACTGTCACACAGCCGCGCTTTCTTGGTTCGGGCCTACCCGCTGCAAACGCACGAGATGCTGTTTGACGCCCACTGGCATGCATTCCGCGTGTTCGGCGGTGTGCCTGGCCGCGGGATCTATGACAATATGAAGACCGCCGTTGATCGTGTGGGCAGAGGCAAGCAGCGGGATGTCAATGCACGCTTCAAAGCGATGGCCAGCCACTACGTGTTTGAGCCCGAGTTCTGCAATCCGGCAGCCGGTTGGGAGAAAGGCCAGGTTGAGAAGAATGTGCAGGATGCCCGTAACCGCATGTGGCAGGTCATGCCGGTCTTTGCCGATCTGGCAGAGCTGAACCAATGGCTTGAAGACCGCTGTATCGCCCTTTGGACAGAGACACCGCACAAGGCTTTGCCGGGGTCCATCGCTGACGTGTGGGAGGCCGAGAAGCCCACGCTGATGGCACTGCCACCGGCATTCGATGGCTTTATCGAACATAGTAAGCGTGTGTCACCCACATGCCTGATCACGTTCGAACGCAATCGCTACAGCGTTCCCGCCAGCTTTGCGAACCGCCGTGTCAGTTTGCATGTTTATCCCGAACGGCTGGTCGTGGTCGCTGAAGGGCAAACGGTTTGCAAGCATGCGCGGATCATCGAGCGGTCTCATCGAAAGCCCGGCAAGGTCATCTATGACTGGCGCCACTATCTCGCTGTTATCCAACGCAAACCGGGCGCACTTCGGAATGGTGCGCCGTTCACGGAGATGCCGGATGCCTTCCGTCAATTGCAGGATCACATGCTGCGTAAAGAAGGCGGTGACCGAGAGATGGTCGACATTCTGTCTCTGGTCCTTCAGCACAACGAAGAGGACGTTTTGTGCGCAGTGGA
>NZ_JBIFFU010000014.1:0-79081 GCF_043557315.1 Sulfitobacter sp. 1A12779 | reverse complement strand
AGGTCGCTCATGTCACCGCTCCGTTTTCCGGGCCGTGAATCACGCAGCGCTTTGAAAATCAATGCATCCTGACCCTAATCCAAACGGACAGCACCCAAACGCGAAACCCGGAAGCCTCGGCTTTCGGGTTTTGTTGTTTGACCTTGGCCGCGCGGGCGGGCCATCTTGCACCGGTATCAAGGGCAGCGGGGCAGGCACATGTGGTATTTGGTAGGGGACATCGGCGGCACCAATCTGCGCCTCGCAGCGGTGGACCCCGCGGGGGCGGTGGTAGAACGCCGCACCCACCCCACCGACGGGCTGACCACTTTGCCCGACGCTTGTGCGGCGTTTTGTAGCGAGATGGGCCGCCCGCCCGAAGGGGTCGCCATGGCGGTGGCCGGGGTGGTTGTCGACGGGCAGGTGCGGATGACCAATGCGGCGCGCAGCATCTCGCGCGATGATCTGGCGCGGGCCTGCGGTTTGGACCCCGCCAAGGTGCTGTTGCTCAATGATTTCGAGGCGGCGGCTTGGTCCTTGGCCACGCTGGATGCAGACAATGTGACCTATCTTCAGGGCGGGCCCGACCCGCAACCGGGGGCGCGGGTGATCATCGGCCCGGGGACGGGCCTTGGCGTCGGGTCTTTGGTCTGGCAGGGCGCCCGGCCCACGGCGGTGCCGGGCGAAGGCGGACATCTGCGGCTCACCCCCCATAGCGCCGAGGAAGTGGCCTATTTCGAAGCCCTGATCGCGCTCTGGCCCGAGGTGCAGATGGGCGCGGCGCTGGCGGTCGAGGCCGAGGCGATCCTGTCGGGCACCGGCATGCCCTATTGGTATCGTGCCATCGCCTCCGCCCGGGGCGAGGCGGCGCATTTGGAGGGGGCGGCGGCGATCTTTGCGGCGGCCAAGGCCGGGGAGGACGCGAGCGCCTGTCGCGCGGTTGCTTTGATGGTGCAGTATCTTGGCGGGGTCGCGGGGGATCTGGGCTTGGTCATGGGCGCGCGGGGCGGGGTCTTCGTCACGGGGGGCGTGGCGCAGCAGAACCCTTGGATGCTGGATGACAGCTTCCGCGCCGCCTTCAACGCAGGGGGGCGGCACAGCAAATGGCGCGCGGCGATGCCCTTGGGCCTGTGCAGCGACCCCGACTTTGGCCTGCTGGGCGCGCGCAACTGCCTGTTTGTCCAGAATGAACGCCCCCTGTCGGATTGACAGCAGACAACGGGCCGCCATGATCGCCGCAGCAGTCGGAGTGCACTATGTCCAACCTCAATGACCCGAAACGCCAGTTCTTGGCCGAATTGTTCGACACCGCCGTCGCCGCCGCCGATCCGCATTTGATTTTGAAAGACCGGCTGCCGCCGCCGCCCAAAGGGCGCACGGTGGTGATCGGTGCAGGCAAAGGGGCGGCGCAGTTGGCGCAGGCGTTCGAGGCCATCTGGCCGCACCCCTATGACGGTGTCGTGGTCACCCGCTACGGCTATGGCGCGCCTTGTCAGCGGATCAAGGTGCTGGAGGCCGCCCATCCGGTGCCCGATCAGGCCGGGATCGAGGCTGCCCACGCCTTGCAGGAAGCGGTGCAAGGTCTGGGGCCGGAGGATCAGGTGATCGCGCTGATCTGCGGCGGCGGCTCATCGCTTTTGCCCGCCCCGCCAGAGGGGCTGATGCTGGAGGATTTGCAGGCGTTGAACGCGGCGCTTCTGGCCTCGGGCGCGC
Organism: Sulfitobacter sp. 1A12779; assembly: GCF_043557315.1. Classification (NCBI taxonomy): domain Bacteria; kingdom Pseudomonadati; phylum Pseudomonadota; class Alphaproteobacteria; order Rhodobacterales; family Roseobacteraceae; genus Sulfitobacter; species Sulfitobacter sp. 1A12779. The sequence continues at coordinate 77,389 of NZ_JBIFFU010000014.1, read as the reverse complement.
CGATTTCGGTCATGAACGACATCCGCAAGCAGTTCAGCACGGTCAACGGCGGACGTTTGGCGGAACTGGCCCATCCCGCGCGGGTGGTGAGCCTTGTGGTCTCTGATGTGCCGGGGGATGATCCGGGGGCCGTGGCCTCTGGCCCCACGGTGCCGGGGCGGCGAGCTGCGACGGCGGTGTTGGAAGAGGTGGCCGCGCGGGGGTTGGAACTGCCGGAGCGCTGCATGACGTTTCTGGAAAAGGTCGCCGCGCAGCCTCAGCAGGACGCGCCGAGCACGACGCAGACCCATGTCATTGCCTCCGCCGGTCTGTCGCTTGCCGCCGCGGCCAAAGCCGCGCAGGCGCGGGGGGTGAACGCGTGGATCCTGTCGGACGCGATTGAGGGCGAGGCGCGGGAGGTGGCGCTGGTCCATGCGGCCCTCGCACGGCAGGCGCAGGAAAGCGGTTTTCCCCATCCCGCGCCGCTGGTGCTGCTTTCGGGCGGGGAGACGACGGTGACCCTGCGCCACAAGGGCCGCGGCGGGCGGAATAGTGAGTTTGCACTGTCCCTCGCGCTGGCGCTCGAAGGGCAGGAGGGGATCACGGCCTTGGCCGCCGATACCGATGGTATCGACGGGTCAGAGGATAACGCGGGCGCTTTCGTCGAGGCAGGCACGGCGGCTGCGATGCGCGCGGCGGGGGTGGACCCGCGCGGCGCTTTGCAGCGCAACGATGCTTTCGGGGCCTTCGAGGCGATAGATGCGCTGTTTCACACTGGCCCCACCGGGACCAATGTGAATGATTTTCGCGCTTTGCTGATCGGCGATCTGCCGTAGTGTCCGCCCGCCTCAGGGCCGATCTAGGAGCGGTCGAAGACGATCACATTGCGCCGCGCGGCGCCGGTCTTGGTGTCGGCAATCGCCTCGTTGATCTGATCCAGCCGCCAGCGGCCAGAGATTAGGCTGTCGAGTTGCAGGCGGCCCTGAAGATAGAGGTCGACCATCCACGGAATGTCGCGCTGGATCACCACATCGCCCATTTTGGAGCCGACCATGCCTTGCCCTAGGGCGGCGAGGACCACCGGTTCATAGGTGGCCTCGGCCCCGCTGTGGGGCATGCCGACCATGATCACCCGGCCCCCGGCGGCGAGGTAGCGCGGCGCGGTTTCATAGGCGGGGATCGCGCCCACGGTGACGATCACGGCATCCGCCCCGCGCCCCATGGCCTTGAAGGCCGCGCGCCACGGTTTCGCCTCGGTCGCGAGCACAGTGTCGGTCGCGCCGAATTCGCGGGCGATGGCGAGTTTGTCTTCGGTCATGTCGACCGCCACGATCCGCCGAGCGCCCGCGATGCGCGCCCCTTGGATGGCGTTGAGGCCGACCCCGCCCGCGCCGATTACCACCACGTCTTGTCCCGCCCGCAGGCCCGCCGCATTGACCACGGCGCCGACGCCGGTGATCACGCCGCAGGCGATCAGGCAGGCGGCGTCTTTGGGGATGTCATGCGAGATTTTCACCACCTGCGACCGGTCTACGACGACCTTCTCGGCGAAACCACCGGTGTTCATCGCCTGAACGAGCGGTGCTCCCTCCGCCGTTTGCAGCGGCCCTTCGGGCGCTTGCGGGGTTTCGCAGATTGTCGGCTGGCCCGAGGCGCAGTTGGGGCAGCTGCCGCAGGCGCGGATCAGGGTGACCACCACGCTGTCGCCTTCGGCCAGACCCTGCACATTCGGCCCCACCGCGCTGACCCGACCTGCGGCCTCGTGCCCATAGACGGCGGGCAGGGTGCCGCCCCAGCCGCCTTCGGCAAACAGAATGTCGGAATGGCAGATCGCCACGGCATCCAAGGTCACTTCAACTTCGCCCAATTGCGGTGCCTTGATGCGGATGTCTTCGACGCTCAGCGGCGTGTCAAAGGCATGGCAGACGGCGGCTTTGATGGTTTGCAATGGCCTGTCCCTTTCTTTCAATCCTCGCCAGCCTGACGCGGATGGGCCGGTGGCGCAAGACGGGGAATGGGCCTACTGCGGCGAAGTTTCACCTTGTGACGTGGGGGTGGGGCGGCTGGCAAAGAGCGCCAAGCCGCCAAGGGTCAGCAAAAGCGCCAGCAGGAAGGGCGCGCCGGGCAGGTAGAGCGCAGCTTCCGGCGCGGTGAAATAGGCGAAAACCGCCGTCATCGTCAGCGGCGAGAGGATCATTGCCAGCGCGGTGGAGGAACTGAGTGCGCCATGCAGCTCCCCTTGCGCATCGGCGCTGACGCGGGCCGACATGATGCCTTGAAGCGCGGGCGGGATCACACCGGCCAGCGCGGCGAGCGGGGTCATGATCAGCGCCCAAGTGCCCGAGGTCAGCACGGTCAGCGCGGCAAAGGCGGCAAGGGCAAAGACATGGCCCAAGATCACCGTGGCGCGCGCGCCCAAGCGGCGGATCACGGGGCCGATCAAGGCGCCTTGGACAAGCGCCATCAGCACGCCGAAAAGGCCCAGTGACAGGCCGATCATCGTCGGCGACCAGCCAAAACGCTCGACCCCGAAATAGGCCCAGACCGCCGGATAGGCGGCAAAGCCCACATGGTAGATGAAATAGACCGCGAGCAGCCTGCCAACCTCGGGCAGTTGGCCAAGGGCGCGCAGCGCGCCCAGCGGATTGGCCCGCCGCCAGTCGAAGGCGCGGCGTTGCGTCGGGGGCAGGGTTTCGCGCAGCACGGCCCAGCCAAGCGCCGCGTTGCCCGCCGCCAGTACCGCTGCCGCCCAAAAGGGCGCGCGGGTGCCATGTTCGCCCAAGACGCCGCCCATCAGCGGCCCCAGAACAAAGCCCGCGCCAAAGGCCGCGCCGATTAGCCCGAAACGCGCCGCACGGTCCTGCGCCGGAGAGATATCGGCCATATAGGCCGAGGCCGTAGCATGGGTCGCCGCCGTGATGCCCCCTACGAGCCGCCCGATCAGCAGCAGCCAAATGCTGCCCGCGAGTGCCATCACGCCATAGTCCACCGTCATCACGATCAGCGCCAGCAGCAGGACCGGGCGGCGGCCAAAACGGTCGGAGAGCCCCCCCAGCACCGGGCCGAAGAGGAATTGCATCGCCGCAAAGCCCGTGGCCAACACGCCGCCCCAAAGGGCCGCATCGCTCAGCCCGCCGCCGCGAACTTCGCGGATCAGGTCGGGCATGACGGGCAGGATCAGGCCGACGCCCATGGCATCGATCATCACCGTCACAAGGATAAAGATCAGTGGCAGCGGCATTCGGTCAGATGTGGTCCGCGTAGGGGCCAAAGGCAAGGCCGGACGTCGCGATAGGGCGCGAATGCGGCGCGCGTTGCAGGCGTTTGGCCCGCTCGCTGCCGGAGACACCTGCCGCCACGATCAGCCCTGCGCCTTCGGGATATGCCCAACGCTGGCGAGAAAATCGTTCAACGTTTCTGCGTATTCCTGCGGCTGCTCGACACAGGGCAGATGGCCCGCGCGGCGGATCAATTTGAATTTCGAGGCCGGGATCAGGTCCATCAACTCGCGCACCAGATCCGGCGGGGTGGAGCCGTCTTCCGACCCTGCGATGCCAAGCGCGGGCAGGCGCAGGCCGGAGGTCGGCGTCATGAAATCACTGTGCGAAATCGCCGCCGAACAGCCCGCATAGCCTGCGTCGGGCTGGCGGGTCAGCATGTTGCGCCAGAGCGCCAGTTCGGGCGTGGCGCGGAACTGGGGCGAAAACCAGCGCTCCATCACCGCATCGGTAAGGCTTTCGATGCCGCCCTTTTCGACCTCCGCGATCCGCGCATCCCAGATGTCGCGGTTGCCGATCTTGGTGGCGGTGTTGCTCAGCACCAGCGCGCGGATCATGTCGAGCCGTTTCACCGCAAGGCCCTGCGCGATCATCCCGCCGATCGAGAGGCCCACGAAGACGCAGCCGCGCACCTGAAGGTGGTCGAGCAGGCGTTCGGTGTCGGTGATGAGCGAGCCCATGGAATAGGGCGCGGGCGGGCAGGTGGACAGGCCGTGGCCGCGTTTGTCGAAGCGGATGATGCGCAGGCCGGGCGCGAGCAGCGGCAGGATCGGGTCCCACAGGCGCATGTCGGTGCCCAGCGAGTTGGCGAAGACCACGGGCGCGCCGTCCTCGGGGCCGTCGACGCGGTAGTGCAGTTGCACCTCGCCGGTGTCGAAAATCTGCATGGGGGTCTCCTTTGGGCGGCGTTGAGGGTGCAGCATATCGTGCGAACGCGGGAGGTCAAAGTGCAGGGCTTCAGCTAAGGACCGCCCGGCCGCAGGCCGGGCAGCGCCGACCCGCCCCCCTGGGGCGGCGCTTTCAGCACCACCCCGCGGGCCGACGCTGCCCTAATCGTTACCCCAGCGTCTGCAGCGCGCGGGCGAACATATCGGCGTCAACGTTCCCGCCGGAGATGGTGACGATCACATCGTCCCCGTCAATCTCTCCGCCCCGGAACAACGCCGCGGCAAGCGCCACGGCACCGCCCGGCTCGGCCACGAGTTTCAACCGGTTGAACGCATGACCCATCGCCTGCAAGGCCTCCTCATCGCTCACCACCAGCCCCGGCCCTACAAGCCGCTGCATGATCGGAAAGGTCAGCTCCCCCGGCGCAGGCGTGACGATGGCATCGCAGATCGAGCCGAGCGCCTTCGCATTCTGCTCGATCTGGCCGGAGACCAGCGAGCGGGCGGCATCGTCAAAGCCTTCCGGTTCCGCCGGGCGCACGCGTAACCCCGGCGCCTCGGCCTCCAGCGCCAGCGCGATGCCGGAGGTCAGGCCGCCGCCGCCGCAGCAGACGATCACTTGAGCCTCCTCGATCCCGGCCTCGGCGGCCTGCTGGGCGATTTCCAGCCCCGTGGTGCCTTGCCCCGCGATCACCTGCGGCTCGTCATAGGGTTTGACTAGCGTGAGCCCGCGTTCCTCAGCCAAGGCCGCACCGATCTCCTCGCGGCTCTCATTCGCGCGGTCATAGAGCACCACCTCGGCGCCATAGGCGCGGGTATTGGCGATCTTCAGGCGCGGGCTGTCCTCGGGCATGACGATCACGGCAGGCGCGCCGTGCATCTTGGCGGCCAGTGCCACTCCTTGGGCATGATTGCCGCTGGAATAGGCGATGACGCCCTTGGCGCGCTGCGCGCTCGGCAGGGCCGAGAGGGCCGACCACGCGCCGCGAAACTTGAAGCTGCCGGTATGCTGCAGGCACTCGGGTTTGACCCAGACCCGGCGGCCCGCGATCTCGTCCAGAAAGGGGGAGTTCAAGAGCGGCGTGCGCCGCACATGGCCCTTGGCGCGGTCGGCGGCGGCGCGGATCATGTCGATGTTCATTTGATTTGTCCTATCCATTCGTGCAGCGCGACAAGCGCTTGGGGTTCGTCGAGAAAGGGCACATGGCCGCGGTCCGGCACTTCGGCCACGATCATATCTGGGCGGCGGGCCTGCATCTGCATCAGCGTCTCGCGGCTGAACAAGGTGGAATTGGCCCCGCGGATCGTGACCAGCGGCAACCCTTGCAGCGCATCGAAGAACGGCCAAAGGTCAACAGCCTGCTGGCCTGCGGCGGCCACGGCATCGCGCAGATGCGGATCATAGGTGATTTTCAGCCCATCGTCGGTCGCCCTGTAGTGACGCTTGACCTCCTCAAGCCAGCGGCTCTCGGGCACGCCGTGAAACTCGGGGAAGGCGCGGGCCATGGCGGCGGCGGCTTCTTCATAGGTTTTGGCGGCGGGGTTGCGGCCCAGATAGCCCATGATGAATTCAACGCCCTTGGGGTTAAGCGCGGGGCCCACGTCATTCAGCGCCACGCCCAAAAGGTGATCATGGGCGATCATCGCCAGCGCCATGGCATTCAGCCCGCCACGCGAGGTGCCGATGAGGGCGACCTGTTCCAACCCCAGATGCGCCAGCAATTCCAACACGTCGCGGCATTCCACCGAGAGCGTGTAGTTCCGCCAATTCGCGTCGAAATCCGAGCAGCCCCGCCCGCGGTAGTCCATGCGGATCAGCCGGTGATCAGCCAAATGCGGAGCGAGGTAGTCGAAATCCGCGCCGGTGCGGGTGAGACCGGCAAGGCAGAGGATCGGCAGGCCGCGGCCCTCATCCGTGTAATGCAGCGACAGCCCGTCGGAGGTGGTGAAACGCGGCATCAGAGCCCCGCCAATGCGGGAATGCCGCTGAGTTCGCGCAATTGGTGCGCGGGTTTCCACGGCAGCCGGTCCACCGGATCGCCGCCCCGGTTTACCCATGCGGTGGTGAACCCATAGCCCGTCGCCGCTGCCGCATCCCAGCCGTTGGAGGACACGAACAGCACCTCCTCCTTGGCACAGCCGAAGTGTGCCCCGACAAGGTCATAGACCGACGCATGCGGTTTGAAGACGCCGACGCTTTCGACCGAAAGCGAGACGTCCAAAAGTTCACCGATTCCCGCCGATTGCACCGCCCCGTCCAGCATCGCGGGGGCGCCGTTGGACAGGATCGCAGTGTTCAGGCCCCCGTCTTTCAGCGCGCGCAGCATGGCGGGCACCTCGTCATAGGCGCGAAGCTCCCAGTAAAGCGCCAGCAGGCGCGCGCGCAGGGCAGGGTCATCGGCGAGGTTCATCTTCTCCAGCGTCCAATCCAGCCCCTCTTGGGTGACTTGCCAGAAATCATCATGCGCCCCGGTCACCGCCCGCAGCCATGAATACTGTAACTGCTTGAGACGCCAGTGTTCTGCGAGTTCCGGCCAAGTCCCAGCGATGGCGGCAAAAGCGGGTTCGGCTGCGGCCTCACGGGCGGCGGCGGCCACGTCGAAGAGGGTTCCATAGGCGTCGAAAACGCAGGTCGTGATGGGCATCTGACAGGCTCTCCCTTTCCGTGTCGCGGCAGAGTGGCACGCAGGCGCGGCGGCGAAAAGGGGCGAATTCCGCGATCGACCCGGACGGGGGGTTTACTCTCGGGATCACAATCTTCATGCTGTCGCGGAATTTGGAGCACCCGCGCAGATACGCGGCCTCCTTCCCTTTTTTCCCCTACAGATTGGAGACACCCGATGGCTGAGGTCAAATCCGGCGACACAGTACAGATTCACTATACCGGCACGTTGAAAGACGGCACCACATTCGACAGCTCCGAGGGCCGTGACCCGCTTGAGTTCGTCGTGGGTTCGGGCCAGATCATCCCCGGTCTCGACAGCGCGCTGCCCGGCATGACCGAGGGCGACAAGAAGGTCGTTCAAGTGCCCAGCGACGAAGCTTACGGCCCCGTGAACCCCGAAATGCGTCAGGCCGTGCCGCGCGAAGGCATCCCGGCGGACATCCCGCTCGATCCCGGCACGCAGCTGCAGATGCAGACGCCCGAAGGTCAGGCCCTGCCGGTGACCGTGGTCGAGGTTGACGAGACCACCGTCACGCTCGACGCCAACCACCCGCTGGCGGGCAAGGACCTGCAGTTCGACATCGAACTGGTCAAGATCGCTCCGGCGGCCTGATATCGGTGGCCGGGGGGCTTCCCCCCGGCACGCCCCAAAGACGTCTCCGGCGTCTTTTCCCCTCGCACGCCCGCGCATTGGCGCTTATGCAGGGACCATGGATACCCCAGATACATTCGAGATTTTCCTTGTCTGCCCGCCCGGGCTTGAGGATTTGCTCTGCGCCGAAGCGCAGGAAAAAGGTTTTGCCGGGGCTGAGGCCCAGCCCGGCGGCGTGACCGTTCAGGGCGGCTGGCCCGAGGTCTGGCGCGCCAATCTGGAGCTGCGCGGCGCCGCGCGCGTGCTGGCGCGGATCGGCGGTTTCATGGCCTTCCATCTGGCGCAGTTGGACAAACGCTGCCGCAAGTTTCCCTTTACCGATGTGCTGCGCGCCGATGTGCCGGTGAAGGTGCAGGTGACCACCAAGGCCTCGAAGATCTACCACGCTGGGGCGGCAGCCCAACGGGTCGAGACGGCGCTGCGCGAGACCCACGGTATTCCTGTCGATGCCGAGGCCGCGCTGGTGCTGAAGGTCCGCATCCACGACAATCAGGTGACCTTCAGCCTCGATACCTCCGGCGAGGCGCTGCACAAGCGCGGCCACAAGGAGGCCGTGGGCAAGGCGCCGATGCGCGAGAACATGGCGGCACTGATGCTGCGGTCCTGCGGCTATGCGCCCGGCGAGCCGGTGGTCGACCCGATGTGCGGCTCGGGCACGTTCCTGATCGAGGCGGCCGAGATCGCGGCGGGGCTGAAGCCCGGGCGCTCGCGGCGCTTCGCCTTCGAGGAATTGGCGAGTTTCGATGCCGGGGCGTGGGAAGAGATGCGCGCTGCGGGGGCGGAGGTCGAGCCTGCTGTGCGGTTCCACGGCTCTGACCGGGACGCGGGCGCGATCCGCATGAGCACGGCCAATGCCGACCGGGCCGGGGTGGGGGCGTGGTGTCACTTCGCCTGCCACGGGGCCGGGGAGGTGCAGCCGCCCGAAGGCCCGCCCGGGCTGGTGATCGTGAACCCGCCCTACGGCGGGCGGATCGGCAATAAGAAGCTGCTTTATCCGCTCTATGGGACGCTGGGCGAGACGCTGAAGGCGCGGTTCCGCGGCTGGCGGGTGGGGCTGGTGACCTCGGAGCCGCCGCTTGCCAAGGCGACCGGGCTGCCGTGGAAGGGGCAGGGGCCGGCGATTGCCCATGGCGGGATGAAAGTGTGGCTCTGGCAGACAGAGGCGTTGGGGTAGCGACAGAGGGCCATCGCCTGCCCGTGGGGTGGCGATCCTGACGGTGATCCGTCCCACTTTATGGTGCAAAGTGAGCGCGCCCTCGCAAAGGCGCGCCTAGCCTCACCAAATCGCCTCCCCGCCGGGACGGGCAGGCGATGGCCCGGCGCCTGCGGCTTGATTCCGGGCCGGGGCCAGTCGAAGCCCGTGTTACAGATGCTCCGCCTGCGGCATCCCCAGCACGTGGAAACCGCCATCCACGCGGATGATCTCACCCGTCGTGCAAGCCCCCGCATCCGACGCCAGATAGACCGCCGTGCCACCCACGGCCTCCAGCGTCGCGTTCGACCGCAGCGGCGCGTTCTGATCCGTGTGCTTGTAGGTCTTGCGCGCGCCGCCAATCGCAGCCCCCGCCAGCGTCTTCATCGGACCCGGCGAGATCGCGTTCACGCGGATGCCTTCCGGCCCCAGATCATTCGCCAGATAACGCGTCGCACTTTCCAGCGCCGCCTTGGCCACGCCCATCACGTTGTAGTTCGGCGTCACCCGGTTCGAGCCCATGTAGGTCAGCGTCATCAGCGTGCCGCCGTTGTCCTTCATCAGCGGATGCGCGCGGCGCGCTACGTCGATGAAGGAATAGGCCGAGATATCCATCGAGTTCTTGAAGTTCGCCCGGCTGGTGTTCAAGAACCGCCCCGTCAGTTCGGATTTGTCCGAAAAGGCAATGGCATGGACGACGAAGTCGATGGTTGGCCAACGCGCGCCAAGCTCCTCGAAGGCGCGGTCGAGCGAGGCGTCGTCGGTCACGTCGACATCGACCATGAAGTCCGAGCCGACGCTCTGCGCCAGCGGCTCCAGCCGCTTGCCAAAGGCTTCGCCCTGATAGGTAAAGGCCAGTTCCGCCCCGGCCTCGGCCATCGCCTTGGCGATGCCCCAAGCGATGGAGCGTTCATTGGCCACACCCATGACGAGGCCACGTTTTCCTGCAAGCAATCCAGACATCTCCAGCCCTCAGCCTTGGTACTTCGACAGGATCATCGACCCGTTTGTGCCGCCGAACCCGAAGGAGTTCGTCATCACCGAGTCGAGGCCCGCGTTGTCGACCCGCTCCAGCGCGATCTCGGAGGGATCGAGCGCGGGGTCGAGGTTTTGCACGTTGATCGACTTGGCGATGAAATCGTTGTCGAGCATCAGCAGCGAGAAGATCGCCTCCAGCGCGCCGGCAGCGCCCTGTGCGTGGCCGGTCATCGACTTGGTGGAGCTGACGGGCGGGGTGTTGCCTTGACCGAAGACGCGGCGCACGGCCTCGATCTCGCCCACGTCACCCACCGGGGTCGAGGTGCCATGGGCGTTGATGTAGCCCACCTTGCGGCCCTCGGGCAGGGTCTCCAGCGCCAGACGCATGGCGCGCTCGCCGCCCTCGCCCGAAGGGGCCACCATGTCATGCCCGTCGCTGGTGGCGGCATAGCCGGTCACCTCGGCATAGATCTTGGCCCCGCGCGCCAGCGCGTGGTCGAGGTCTTCCAGCACCAGCATGCCGCCGCCGCCGGAGATCACGAAACCGTCGCGGTCGGCATCAAAAGCGCGGCTCGCCGTTTCGGGCGCGTCGTTGTATTTGGACGACATCGCCCCCATCGCGTCAAAGAGGCAGCTAAGCGTCCAGTCCAGCTCCTCGCCACCGCCGGCGAACATCACGTCCTGCTTGCCCAGCATGATCTGCTCGGCCGCGTTGCCGATGCAATGCAGCGAGGTGGAGCAGGCCGAGGTGATCGAATAGTTGATGCCCTTGATCTTGAAGGCGGTCGAGAGGTTCGCGCTCACGGTCGAAGACATGCACTTGGGCACGGCGAAGGGCCCGATGCGCTTGGTCGCGCCGGTGTCCTTCACGATGTTATGCGCGGCGAACATGGCCGAAGTCGACGGCCCGCCGGAGCCTGCCACCAGACCGGTGCGCGGGTTGCTGATCTGCGCCTCGTCGAGGCCCGCGTCCTTGATCGCCTGATCCATGGCGACATAGGCATAGCCCGCGCCCGGCCCCATGAAACGCAAGGTGCGCTTGTCGATGTGATCGGCCAGATTGATCTTCAGCGTCCCTGCCACGCGGCTGCGGAACCCGTGTTCGGCCATCTCCGGGCTGGCTTCGATCCCGGAGGTGCCGTTTTTCAGTGCTTCGAGCACTTCTTCGGCGTTGTTTCCGATGGATGAGACAATCCCCAACCCTGTGACGACGACGCGGCGCATGCGCAGCACTCCTTTGTTTTGGCAGCCCCGGTGTATGCCAGCACGCCCATACGGCGCAAGCGGTTTGCCGATCCTCTGCGCGCGAAGGTCGCGGTCAAGGTTCTGTGATGGAACGGTGCAGTGGCAGGCGGTGTTGGCTTCACGAGACATGAAGGAGATTAGAATGCCCAAGATCAATACGGTAAATCCCGCCACCGAAGAGGTGCTCGACACCTATGACGTGATGTCCGAAACCGAAGCGACCCAAGCGGTCGAGGCCACGCATGAGGCGTTCAAGGAGTGGCGCAAGCTGACCCATGCCGAACGCGCGCCCTATCTGAAAAAGATCGCCGAGAAGCTGCGCGAGAATAAGGAAAGCCTGTCGGAACTGATGACCCGCGAGGTCGGCAAGCTCTACAAAGACGGGCTGACCGAGGTCGAACTCTGCGCGCAGATCTTTGAGTATACCGCCGAGAACGGCCCCGACATGCTGAAGGACGAAGAGCGCAAACACGCGGGCGGCAAGAAGCGCGGTGTGGTGACCTATCAGCCCATCGGCGTGATCTATCAGATCCAGCCGTGGAACTTCCCCCTCTACCAACCCGTGCGCGTGCTGGCCGCGAACCTGATGACCGGCAACGGCTGCGTCCTGAAACACGCGGAAATCTGCACCGGCAGCGGCTTGCGTTTGAAAGAGATCTGCGAAGAAGCGGGCCTGCCCAAAGACCTGTTCAACGTTATCATCATCGACCACGATACCTCCGACAAGCTGATCGGCCATAAGCTGGTACGCGGCGTGACCATGACCGGCTCTGACAGCGCGGGCAGCCATATCGGGTCCGAGGCCGCGAAACACCTGAAGAAGTCCGTGCTCGAACTGGGCTCGAACGACGCCTATCTCGTGCTCGACGACGCCGATATCGAAACGGCGGTGAAATTTTCGACCATGGGGCGGCTTTATAACAACGGCCAGACCTGCGTGTCGGCCAAGCGTTTCATCGTGACCGAGAAGAATTACGACGCTTTCGTGAGTGCCTATGTCGATGCGATGAAGGCGATCCCGATGGGCGATCCGATGGACGAGGATACGAAACTCGGGCCGCTGTCGAGCCAAGAACAGTTCGAATCCGTACGCGATCAGGTGAACGAAAGCGTCGAGAAGGGCGCCAAGGTGCTCTGCGGTGGCGAAGTGCCCGACCGCACGGGTGCCTATTATCCCGCAACTGTTCTGGCCGAGGTCAAGCCGGGCATGCCAGCCTATGACGATGAGATCTTCGGCCCCGTCGCCTCGGTCATCCGGGCGAAGGATGACGAAGACGCGATGCGCATTGCCAATGACAGCCGCTATGGTCTGGGCGGCGGCATCTTCTGCACGGATGAAGAACACGCCCTGCGCCTTGCGCGGGATGAGTTCGACACCGGCATGGTGCGGATCAACAACTTTGGCGCCGCCGATCCGAACATGCCCTTCGGCGGGGTGAAAAATTCCGGCTACGGGCGCGAACACGGTGGCTTTGGCATGAAAGAGTTCGTCAACGCCAAGTCGATTTTCCTGCCGTCGTAAGCGGCAAAGGCGGGCGGCGCGAAATGCCGCTCGCCCGTATCAAACTAAATTCTGAGAGGTTCCATATGACCATGAAAGTACTTGTCGCCGGTGCGACCGGCAAAACCGGGCGTCTGCTCGTCAGTGAATTGAAAGACCGCGGGGCCGAGCCCATCGCACTGGTGCGTGACGGCTCCGATACCTCTGTTCTGCCCGAGGGCACCGAAGAGCGGAAAGGCGATCTGACCAACCTGCAAGCGGGTGTATGCGACGGTGTAGACGCCGTTGTCTTCGCCGCCGGGTCGGGCGGCAGCACGGGGCCGGAGATGACTGAAAAGGTCGACCGCGAAGGCGCGCAGCGTCTGGTCGATCTGGCACGCGAGGCCGAGGTCGACCGCTTTGTGATGCTGAGTTCCGTGGGCGCCGATAACCCGCCTGAGGATCATGAGATGACCCATTACCTCAAAGCGAAACAGGCGGCGGATGAACATCTGCAAGGCTCTGGCCTGACCCATTCGATCCTGCGGCCCGTGGCGCTGACCGATGACCCCAAGACCAATGCGGTCAATCTGGGCGAAGGTGTCGATCAGACGGGCGAGGCGCATCGTGCCGATGTGGCAGCCGTATTGGCCGAGGCCGCTGTAACCGGGCGTCATGACGGTAAGGTGCAGGAAATGCAGACGCTTTGAGGACAATGCAGAAGGGGGCCGCGTGGCCCCCTTTCAATATCCGTAAAGTCGCAGCGCTTCAGCTCTCGCTAAGGGCGACTTTCATGTCTTTCACTTGATAGATCACCTCGCCATCGGCTTCGACGATGCCGTCGGCCACGCCCATGGTCAGGCGGCGGGTCTGGATCGCCTTGGTGAAATCAATCTTATAGGTCAGCATCTTGCGGTCCGGGCGTACCATGCCGGTGAGCTTCACCTCGCCCACGCCAAGCGCATAGCCGCGCCCCTGCCAGCCACGCCAGCCGAGGTTGAAGCCCGTGAGCTGCCACAGACCGTCAAGGCCAAGGCAGCCGGGCATGATCGGATTGCCGGGGAAATGGCATTCAAAGAACCACAGGTCGGGGGTGATATCGAACTCCGCGGTGATATGGCCCTTGCCATGGGCGCCGCCATCGGCCGAGACATCGGTGATCCGGTCCATCATGAGCATCGGCGGGGCGGGAAGCTGTGCGTTGCCGGGGCCGAAAAGCTCACCGCGGGCGCATTTCAGCAGATCTTCCTTGTCGAAACTCGTGGGGTAGTCGGCCATCCTGCGGCTCTCCTGCTGCTCTGTTATAACATCCGGCCCCGTTTAGCACCCCGCCGCCGCGTGCCGCAAGGGCCGCGGCAGGGACGCTGCGACGATTGGTGCGAGGTTTTCAATTGAAAACCGGGGATTTCCTCCTTTATATGACCCTGAAAGGCAGGGAACTGATGTCCGCAGAGGTACAAGAGGTCGGAACGCGCTGGTTGGCTCAGGCCGGGCTGCGCCCCACGCGCCAACGTGTCACGCTGGCGAGCCTTCTGGTGGGCGATGGGCAAGACCGTCACGTCACCGCCGAAAGCCTGTTTGAGGCTGCGAAGGGGCAGGGCGAGGCTGTTTCGCTGGCCACGGTCTACAACACGTTGCGGGCGTTCTGCGATGCCGGGTTGTTGCAGGAGGTGACCGTGGATGGCTCGAAAAGCTATTTCGACACCAACACCCACGACCACCCGCATTTCTTTTGGGAAGACGACAGCAAGCTGACCGATGCGCCCTCGGAAGAGTTGGTGATCGCGCAGCTTCCTGACGCGCCTGAGGGGGCCGAGATTGCCTCGGTCGATGTGGTGATCCGGCTGCGGCAGAAGACCTGAACCAGCGGGGCAGGCCCCGCCGCCTGCGTGTTTATCCGCGTTTTCGCAGTACCAGGAAGGTCATCATGCCCATGGGCGGCAGCGCGCGTTCGTCCTCGACCTCCAGCGCATCTTGTTGCAACACGGTTTCCATCTCGAAATCAGAATGCCAGCCGAGCGTATTGGCAAAGGGGGCCGAGACTTTTTCCAGAAAGCCCAGCACCCCCGTGGTGCGCATGAAATGGTTGGCGATGACCACCTGACCGCCGGGTTTGAGCACGCGGGCGATTTCCTCCATCACCCGCTCAGGCTCGGGCACGACGGACAGCACATGCATCGCGGCGATCGTGTCGAAACTGGCATCGGGAAAGTCGAGGTCGCGCGCGTCCATCTGGCGCAGGTCAGCTACATGTTGCAGCCCTTCACGGGTGACGCGCTGGCGGGCCTTGGCGAGCATCTCGTCGCTGAAATCGATGCCCGTGACGGAGAGGTGCGGCGCGTAGTGGGGCAGGGACAGGCCGGTGCCGACACCCACTTCGAGGACAGAGCCGCTGCCCTTGTTGATATGGGCCACGACATGGCGGCGACCGCCGCTGGTCAGCGCGCCGAAGGTCTTGTCGTAGATCGGTGCCCAACGGGCATAGGATGTCTCGACCGCCTTGATGTCCATTTCAATTCCTTTTGGTTAAACCCGTTTTCCGTGCTCTCAAAAGTCCCCAGATCACCATGCCGATATAGGCCAAGCAGAGCACGACAAGCGTGGTCCAAGCGTAGGTGGCCAAGGCAGCGGCGAAAATTGCCACGCCCACCAGCAGGTATTTCACATGACGTCGGGAGACTTTGGTGGTTTTGAAAGACCATGTGGGGATGCGGCTGATCATCAGAAAACCGATCAGCACCATATGCAGGCAGATCATCCAATCCGGCAGAATGGGCCGGTTGTGAAAGGCAAAGGACAGGGTCATCGGCAAGAGCACCAGCAGCGCGCCTGCGGGCGAGGGGATGCCGGTGAAGAAGGAACCGGATTCGCCTACCGCATCGCCGTTCTTGGCCTTGGCCGCTTCGGCCTTGTCGTTGACGTTGAACCGCGCCAGCCGCACCACGCAGCAGACCGCGTAGACGAGCACGGAAATCCACGCCGCGCTGCGCATGTCTTGCAGCGCCCAGAAATAGAGGATCAGCGGCGGGGCCACGCCGAAGTTCAAAAAATCGGCCAGCGAGTCCAATTCCGCCCCCATCGGGCTGGAAGACCGCAAGAGCCGCGCCAGCCGCCCGTCCAACCCATCCAGCACGCAGGCCAGCAGGATCAGTTGCACTGCCAGCACATAGTTGCCCTGCACCCCAAAGCGGATCGCCGAAAGCCCTGCGCAAATCGCGGTGATCGTCAGCGCATTGGGCAGAAGCTGGATCAGCGCAAGGTCCGCGCCGGTCTTTTCAGAAGGGGGGCGCATGGGGTCTTTCCTAAAGCGGGGCGGTCTCTATGACCGGCTGTTTCAACTCGGCCAGCACGGTTTCCCCGGCGACCATGGTCTGCCCGATGCGCACCATCGGGTCGACGCCTTCGGGCAGGTAAACATCTAGCCGGGAGCCGAAGCGGATCAAGCCGAAGCGTTCGCCGGTCTCAAGCCCGTCGCCGGATTTCACGAAGCAGACGATGCGCCGCGCAACGAGGCCCGCGATCTGCACCACGGCGATGTCGCGCCCGTCGTCCATGCGGATGCACAGGCTGTTGCGCTCATTGTCGGCGCTGGCCTTGTCGAGCGAGGCGTTGAAGAACTTGCCCGGGCGGTAGGCCACGGCCTGCACCTTGCCCGCGACGGGGGCGCGGTTGATGTGGCAGTTAAAGACGCTCATGAAAACGCTGACGCGGGTCAGGGGTACATCCGGCATGCCCAGTTCGGCGGGCGGCACCGCAGGCTCGATGAGTGAGACGATGCCGTCGGCAGGGCTGACGATCAGGTCGGGCCGGTCCGGGGTCACACGCTCGGGGTCGCGGAAGAAGTAGTAGCACCAGATCGTCAGGCCGACGCCGATCCAGCCGAGGACTTCTTCGATGGCGAAGAGCACCAGCGTGACAGCGGCGAAGATCGCCACGAATTTGATGCCCTCGCGGTGCATCGGTTTGATGAATGTGTCGAGCAAGTTGACGGCCATCGGACCCTCCCGTTCAGGCTGTCTTCCGTCATAGGTGCATGGCGGGTGAGTGCAAGGAGGTTTTGGACGGGCGCGTGTTTTGGGCGGTTGCGGGCTGAATGGTGAGGGTCGCGGATACCGGCGGCGTCTTGTCCGGGCATCGAAAAGGTTAGCCGCCATGTGCTGAGGGTGTCGCCCTCCCTGGTGGGCGATGAGCGGTCGCGTGGTGCGGGACGGTCATTCTGGACCCTGACTGGCCCGTCCACCGAAACGTTGCAAGATCGCCCTCCGGGGGGAGGGAGGGCGATGCCCGGTGTGCCACCGGGCGGGACAGTTAAAAGGGGGAGCCTGTCAAAACCACTGTCCCGGCTCCATCAAGCCCAGATCCATCAACTGCCGGGAATGCCACTCGAACGGCTCGGAGTTGTGCCACTGAAATGTCGGGATGTCATAGCGGCTGCCGGGATTGCGCTTCAGCGCCTTTGCCGTGCGGAACGAGCAGATCGCCGCCGTGACGTTGTGATGCCATTCGCAGGCGTAGGTGTTGTATTCCTCGTCGTTGAACCTGTGGTCGCCGCGCAGCTTCAGCCCCGGTTTTGCGCGAAACAGCGGAATACGGTCGATCTTGCGGCTGTGCGGCGGCACATGTTCCTCGAACCGCCAGCGCAGCCCGCCAAAGAAATCAAGCTGCCGTTCCTTGGGATGCCCCTGTCGGGCCGCATCCTTGCGCGCCAGCGCGTAATAGCCCGAGCGGTCCAAATGCGCCTGATCCAGTGAAACGGCATTGGGGTGTTGCTTGAGGTCCAGCGCATAGAGGTCCACCACATAGGCCAGCATGGCATCGCGCCGCTCTTCGCTGTGAAAGGCCAGCAATTCCTTGACGTTGCGTGTCTCGCTGAAGGGGTGGAACAGATATTCGGCGTTGTAGCAGTAATAGAGCCATTGCCCCGGCGCCGCCGCGATCATGCGGTTCACGGCCCGCTCCAGCGCGGCTTCGGCGGTGGTGTCATAATCGACCCGCAGCACGCTTTCCTCTAGGTCGCGGGGCAGGTCGAAACCGGGGGGCATCAGCGCTACGACGCTGTCGAACCCTGCCTGCTGGTGGTGGCGCAGGGTGGTGTCGACCTCAACCTCATCCTCGACCAGGATCATGGCGATGGGGCATGTGTTCAGCGCCCTGCGGCCCTCTTTTATAAGCTGGTCGAGATCGCGATACCGCATAGGCCCCCGCTGGAATTTGCCGCCGGTAAAGTCGGCCAATTCCGGGTGCATTGCAAGACGCGGCCACCGCTGTTAGACGACGCCATCTGCCCGAAATCCGTCAAAACCCTTGGATGCCCGCCATGACCCAACCGAAAAAGCTGTTCATCAAGACCTATGGTTGCCAGATGAACGTCTATGACAGCGAACGCATGGCCGAGAGCCTTGGCGGGCAGGGCTATGTCACCACCGACCGCGCCGATGACGCGGATATGATCCTGCTCAACACCTGCCACATTCGCGAGAAGGCGGCGGAGAAGGTCTATTCCGAACTGGGCCGTCTGAAACCGCTGAAAGACGCGCGGCCCGATCTGAAGATCGGCGTGGCGGGCTGCGTGGCCCAAGCCGAGGGCGAAGAGATCATGCGCCGCCAGCCTGCCGTCGATCTGGTGGTCGGCCCGCAAAGCTACCACCGTCTGCCGGAGATGGAGGCGAAGGTGCAGGGCGGGCAAAGCGCGCTCGATACCGATTTCCCGGCAGAAGACAAATTCGACCACCTCAAGGGCCGCCCCAAGGCGAAACGCGCCCCCGCCGCCTTCCTGACCGTGCAAGAGGGCTGCGACAAGTTCTGCGCCTTCTGCGTGGTGCCCTATACCCGTGGTGCCGAAGTCTCCCGCCCCGCCGAAAAGGTGCTGGACGAGGCCCGCGATCTGGTCGAGCGCGGCGTGCGCGAGGTCACGCTATTGGGCCAGAACGTCAACGCCTACCACGGCGGCATGACGCTCGCCGGGTTGATCCGCGCGCTGGCCAAGATCGACGGGCTGGAGCGTATCCGCTACACCACGAGCCACCCCAACGACATGGGCGATGACCTAATCGCGGCCCATGGCGAAGTGCCTGAACTGATGCCCTATCTGCATCTGCCGGTGCAATCGGGCAGCGACCATATCCTGAAACGAATGAACCGCAGCCACACCGCTGAGAGCTACCTCAAACTGCTTGAGCGCATCCGCGAAGCGCGGCCCGACATCGTGCTGTCAGGCGACTTCATCGTCGGCTTCCCGGAAGAAACCGAGGCGGATTTCGAGGCCACGATGGAGCTCGTCCGGCAGGTGCGCTACGGCTATGCCTATTCGTTCAAATACTCCACCCGCCCCGGCACGCCCGCCGCCGAACGCCCGCTGGTCGATCCAGCTGTGGCCGACGACCGGTTGCAGCGTCTGCAAGGGCTGATCACCCAGCACCAGCAGGAAATCCAGCAGTCGATGGTGGGGCGCGAAGTCTCGGTTCTGGTTGAGAAGAAGGGCCGTCTACCCGGTCAGATGCTGGGCAAGTCGGAGTATCTGCATGCGGTGCATATCGAGGATAGCACGGCGCAGATCGGTGACATCCAGCGCGTGCGGGTGACCGAGGCCAAGAGGAACTCTCTGGCCGCCGTTCTGGTCTGATCCGCAGCCCTAAAGGGCCTGCAACGGGTGCGCGTCGCCGCGCACCCTTGGCTTGTCAGTAGTTGTGTTTGCGGTGCGATGCGGCATCTGCAAAGATCCGCTTCATCGTCGCTTTCAGCCCCTCGGGGTTGCCGACGAGTGTGTGATCGCGGCAGACCCGTTCTGCCACGGCATGGGCTGTGGCAAAGTCATAGCCCACGGCCACGAGGCTATCCACGAAGACCGAGTTTGGTCGGTCCCAGATCACGTCGTTCCACGGGCCGCGGTAGCAGCTGACGTGGATCACATTGCCCGTGGGATGGGCCACACCTTGGTTGTGATAGGCGTATTTCACGCCCCCCGCGAAAGCGGGCAGGGCAAGCAGGCCGGTGACGGCGGTGGCGAGTAGCGTTTTCATCATAAGTTGGTCCCCCAGTTTTCATTGCAGCAATCAAGATCGGCAAAGCCGCGCGAAGTCCCACCCTCGCGATCCGATGGAATGAGATTTAGGTCTAAAGGTGCGATTTTCAAGAAAATTCAATGGCAAGGACCGTTGTTTGCGAACAATCCCAAGGGCTTGCGCGGGATTGTCGCCAAGCCGTCGTCAATGGCCTGTTTTCGGCGGATCGGGGCAGGGTGAAATGGCCCCGCTCCGAAGCCGTTTTGCCGCTACCCCGCGGCGGATTCGTTGTAAGCCGCCAAGGTTCGGCCACAAAATGTTGATTTCACAGCTTCACAGCGAGACCGTTTTTACCTAACCTGACCCCATACTCAAAAGGCGCGGGTCCGGGGAGGGGTCGCATTTGCCAAAGATAAGAACCAGAAATTAGAATAGGACAAACGCTGTGGGACCCACTATTTCCAAAGCACTGCGCGCCATGGCCAGCCTGACGATGGCAGCGGCGCTGACCGTGGCCAGCACCTCGGCCGATGCGCAGACACCCTCGCAACAGGGCCGTGACAAGGGCGTTTACACGCCGACCATCTGGGTCGACCCGGATGGCTGTGAACATTGGGTTATGGATGACGGGGCCGAGGGCTATATGACCCCCCATGTCACACGGCAGGGCATTCCGGTGTGCCGCCGCGGCGATGTCTGCGGCGTGATGGAGGCGGATCAGTTCTTTGCCACCGACAAATACAGCATCTCGCCGCAAGGTCGGGCGCGTCTGGCGAAATTCTTCCAATCGACTGGGGCGGTGTCCTACATCATCACCGGCCATACCGACAGCCGCGCGTCGGACGCCTATAACATGCGCCTGTCCTATAACCGCGCAAATTCGGTCGCGCGTATCGCCAATCAAGTGGGTGCCAAGATCGCTGATGTGCGGGGCTATGGCGAACGGATGCCCGCCGTGCCGAACAATTCCGCTGCGAACATGGCCAAGAACCGCCGTGTCGAAATCATCTGCATTCGCTGAAGGGACCGTAAAAGTGATTAAGACAAAACTTCTCATGGTCACAGCCTGTGCCGTCGGCCTTTCGGCCTGTACCGATTACGAAGGCGGTCTGGGCCGGGGTTACCCTTCGGACAAGACCTTTGACCGGGGCATCGACAAAAAGCACCTGAGCACCCTTCAGGCGGGCATCTGGGTCGATCCCAACGGTTGCGACCACTGGATCATCGACGACGGGGTCGAGGGCTATCTTTCGGCACGGCTTGATAAATTCGGCAAGCCGGTCTGCTCGGGCGTGGCGCCACCGACACATACCGCAGGCCACTTCAAGGGCGGCTCCAACATCAAAGACCCGAACTGACCTTGGCGGGCCATATCACAGACCCCGGGCCGGAGCGCGTTGCGCTTCGGCCCTTTTTGTCGCGACGGGTTGGTAAATCGATCCGGTCTGACTATTTCAACATTTAGTGCTTCACAAAGGATACGCGCATTGCCTTCAACTGATCTGATGACACCGGAAACCGCGGCCGAACGGGTGGTGGAATTTCCCGACAACCGCCTTTTGATCGACCTCTGCGGCGCCTATGACGCGCATCTGGCGGCCATCGAAAAATCGCTTGAGGTGCAGATCATAAGGCGCGGCAATCACCTGCAAATTCTGGGCGAAGGCGAGGCCGTTGAGAAGGCCGAGAGCCTGCTCAATGCACTCTATGTCCGGCTGGAAAGTGGCCGGGCGGTTGAGCCTGCGGATGTGGACGGTCTGCTGCGCATGGGCAATTCCGGCGCGGGCACCGGCGTGCGTCAGGGTGACCAGTTGGAGATGCCGATCTCGGATGCGATCGAAATCCAGACCCGCAAGAAACGGGTAGAGCCGCGCACCGATGCGCAGAAAGCCTATGTGCAATCGCTCTTCGACAATGAACTGGCCTTCGGCATCGGCCCTGCGGGCACCGGCAAGACCTATCTGGCGGTGGCCGTGGGCGTGTCGATGTTCATCGGCGGCCATGTGGACCGGATCATCCTCAGCCGCCCCGCGGTCGAGGCGGGCGAGAAGCTGGGCTATCTGCCGGGCGACATGAAGGACAAGGTCGACCCCTATATGCAGCCGCTCTACGACGCGCTGAATGACTTTTTGCCGAGCAAGCAATTGGCCAAACTGCTAGAGGAAAAGCGCATTGAGATCGCGCCGTTGGCCTTCATGCGGGGCCGCACGCTGTCGAACGCTTTCGTGGTGCTGGACGAGGCGCAAAACGCCACTTCGATGCAGATGAAGATGTTCCTGACCCGGTTGGGGCAGAACTCGCGCATGGTGATCACCGGCGACCGCACCCAGATCGACCTGCCGCGCGGGGTGCAGTCCGGGCTTCAGGATGCGGAGCGCTTGCTCAAGCAAATCCCCAGCATCAGCTTCAACTACTTCTCCTCCAAAGACGTGGTACGCCATCCGCTGGTCGCCGCGATTATCGAGGCTTATGAGGCCGATAGCGGTGCCGCTTGACCTGATGCTGGAAGATTTCGACATCGTGATCGAAGACGACCGCTGGGCGGCGGTCGACCTTGAGGCGCGCGCTCATGCCGCGGCGCGGGCCACTCTGGCCCACCTCGGCCTTGATGCCGAAGCCGCTGAGATGACCCTGCTGGCCTGCGACGACAGCCGCATCGCCGCGCTAAACGAAGACTTTCGCGGCAAAGCGCGGGCGACCAATGTGCTAAGTTGGCCTGCCGAGGAACGCGGGGCGGTCACCCCGGGCGGCGATCCGCTGCCTGTCGCCCCCGGCATTGACGGGATGCTCGAACTGGGGGACATCGCCTTGGCTTATGAGACCTGCGCCGCCGAAGCTGCGGCGGCGGAGAAGCCATTAGATGCCCATGTGACCCATTTAATCGTGCACGGGCTGTTGCATCTTCTGGGCTATGACCATGAAAATGACCCCGACGCGACGTTGATGGAGGGGTTGGAGCGCGAAATACTTGGCAAAATGGGTTATGATGACCCATATAAGGAAAATGGGCCTTGAGGGGCTTTGTAACACAGACGGGACCCAATGGGCGATACAGACGGATCATCTGACGCGGCGCAGAGCGCGCTGACAGATGAAGACAGACATGAGCAGCCGGATGATGGCGCGATGCGCACCGGTAATTTCTTTTCTCGGGTGTTCGAGGCGCTAAGCCCATCGGACAGTGAGGACGACACGCCAGAGACCTCGGCAGAGGCCGAGCGGCCCACGGGCCATGGCATGATGAACCTGCGCCGGATGCGGGTCGATGACGTGGCGATCCCAAAGGCGGATATCACCGCCGTGCCGGTCAGCGCCACGCTGGATGAGCTGGTCTCGGTCTTCAAGGAAAGCGGGATGACCCGCCTACCGGTCTATGATGGCACGCTCGACACGCCCGTGGGCATGGTCCACCTCAAAGACCTTGCGCTAAATCACGGTTTCAATGGCGAAAACACCAAGTTCGATCTGCGCACCCTGCTGCGGCCCTTGGTCTATGTGCCGCCGTCGATGACCATCGGCGTGCTGCTCACCAAGATGCAGGCCGAGCGGCGGCATATGGCGCTGGTGATCGACGAATATGGCGGTGTCGACGGGCTGGTGACCATCGAAGACCTGATCGAACAGGTCATAGGTGAGATCGAAGACGAACATGACGTCGACGAGGGCACCTATTGGACGGTCGAAAAGCCCGGCACTTATCTCGCGCTCGCCAAGACCCCGCTGGGGGATTTTGAGGCTGAGATTGGCCATTCCCTGACCGACCATGAAACCGTCGACGAAGAAGAGATCGACACGCTTGGCGGCTTGGTTTTCATGCTGTCGGGCCGCGTGCCCGCGCGGGGCGAGGTGGTTTTGCACCCCGACGGGCCGGAGTTCGAGGTGATCGACGCCGACCCGCGCCGCATCAAACGGTTGCGGGTCCGCACCCAAGGGGCCGGGGGATGAGGCAACGGCTGGCGATGCGGGGCCGGTTGCTGCTGGCCCCCCTCGCCGGGGCCATCGCAGCCTTCGGGCAAGCGCCCTATGAACTGCCACTTGCGCTTTTTGCCGGGCTGGTGGCGGCGTTTTGGCTGTTTCGGGCGCAATCCGGCGGTCCAATGCGCGCGGCGCTTTTGGGCTGGGGCTTTGGCTTTGGCTATTTTCTGCACGCGCTGCAATGGATCGTGTCGCCCTTCATGGTCGATGTGGCGCGGCATGGGTGGATGGCGCCTTTCGCGCTGATCCTTCTGGCCGCTGGCATGGCGCTGTTCTGGGGGCTGGCCTTTGGCCTCGCCCGTTGGATCGCGCCGAAGCGCGGGCTGGCGCTGGCGCTGACTTGGGCGGCGGTGGAACTGCTGCGTGCCTATATCTTCACCGGCTTCCCATGGGCCATGCCCGCTCAAGGACTGGTCGGCGTGATGGCGGGACAGGGCCTTGCTTGGGTCGGCCCCTATGCGCTGAACCTCTGGCTATTCGCCATTGCCGCGATCTTGCTGCTGCGTGGCCCTTTGAGCCTGCGGTTGGGGCAGGGGGCGCTGGCCTTGTCGACGGTGCTGCTGTTGCTGCTGCCCCCGCAAGCGCCGCCCGCGGTGCTGACCGAGAACGTGGTCCGTTTGGTGCAGCCCAATGCGGCGCAACGTGACAAGTGGAACCCCGATACCTTTGAATTCTATTTCGCCCGCCAGCTCGACTACACCGCCGCCGCGCCGCAAGACGAAGGCGCCGCCCCCGAGCTGGTGATCTGGCCCGAGACCGCGATCCCATGGTCGTTGGACATGGCAGGCAGCGCTTTGGATGAGATCGGCGCGGCCTCGGACGTGCCGGTGGTGCTGGGCGTGCAGCGCCGGTCGAACATGCGCTATTTCAACTCGCTCGTGTTGCTCGACGAAGGCGGCGCGGTCGATCAGCTTTATGACAAACATCACCTCGTGCCCTTTGGCGAATATATGCCTTTGGGGGATCTGATGGCGCGTTTCGGGATCCACGGCCTCGCCGCCCAGGAGGGGAACGGCTTTTCCAGCGGGCCGGGCGCGCAGGTTTTGGATCTGGGGCCGCTCGGTGCCGCATTGCCGTTGATTTGCTACGAGGCCGTCTTTGCCCATGACGTGAACGCCGCCCCGGCGCGGCCCGCCTTTCTGATGCAGGTCACCAATGATGCATGGTTCGGCAAGGCCGCAGGCCCGCGTCAGCATCTGGCCCAAGCGCGGATGCGCGCGATTGAGCAGGGGTTGCCCATGGCCCGGGCGGCCAATACCGGCATCTCGGCGATGATCGACCCGCAGGGGCGGGTGATCGCTTCGCTGCCGCTCAATTCCGCGGGCTTCATCGACGCGCCGCTGCCTGCGCCATTGGCGCCCACGCTCTATAGCCGCAGCGGTGATTTGCCTTTGATCCTGCTTCTGACCCTCTGCCTTGGCGGGCTTGCCGTGGCCCGCCGTCGCAGCCCGGGGAATGCCGATTGACCATCCACCAGCGGTTGTCTAAGCCGTTGGGAGAGCACCACAACGGCTTCCTGACGTGGTGCGTAATTTTTATTGGAGCACTACATGTCCCGTCAGAACTATACTTTCACTTCGGAATCCGTTTCCGAGGGGCACCCGGATAAGGTCTGCGACCGAATTTCCGATGCCATCCTCGACGCTTTCATCAGCGAGGAACCCGAAGCGCGGGTCGCCGCCGAAACCTTTGCCACCACCAACCGCGTCGTGATCGGGGGCGAGGTCGGGCTGGCCAACAAGACCAAGCTTGATGAATATCTGGCGGGTGTCGAGGATATCGCCCGCGCCTGCATCAAAGACATCGGTTACGAGCAGGACGAGTTCCACCACGCGACATGTGAGATCACCAATCTGCTGCACCCGCAGTCGGCGCATATCGCCCAAGGCGTCGATGCCGCCGATGGCAAGGAAGAGGGCGCAGGCGATCAGGGCATCATGTTCGGTTTCGCCACCGACGAGACGCCCGAGTTGATGCCCGCCCCGATCCATTACGCCCATGCGATCCTGCGCCGTCTGGCCGAGGTGCGCAAAGACGGGACCGAGCCGACCCTGCGGCCCGATGCGAAAAGCCAACTCTCGGTGCGTTACGAGAACGGCAAACCGGTGGGCGTAAGCTCCATCGTGCTGTCGACCCAGCATGAGAGCGAAAGCCAGACCAGCGCCGATATCCGCGAGATCGTGGAGCCCTATATCCGAGAGGTTCTGCCCGAGGGGTGGATCAATGCCGACACCGTTTGGCATGTGAACCCCACCGGCGTCTTCGTGATCGGCGGGCCGGATGGCGACGCGGGCCTCACGGGCCGCAAGATCATCGTCGACACCTATGGCGGGGCCGCACCGCATGGCGGCGGCGCGTTTTCGGGCAAAGACCCAACCAAGGTCGACCGTTCGGCGGCCTATGTGGCGCGCTATCTGGCCAAAAACGTCGTGGCGGCGGGGCTGGCGAACAAATGCACCATCCAGCTGAGCTATGCGATTGGGGTAAGCGAGCCGCTGTCGATCTATTGCGACACCCATGGCACCGGTGACGTGCATGACGCGGCAATCGAAAAAGCGATCCGTCAGATCATTGACCTGACCCCGCGCGGCATTCGTGAGCATCTGCAGTTGAACAAGCCGATCTACCAGCGCACGGCGGCCTATGGCCACTTTGGCCGCGCGCCCGACGCGGATGGCGGTTTCAGCTGGGAACGCCGCGATCTGGTCGATCAGTTGAAAGCGGCTGTGTAAGTATTGAGGGGGTGGGCGACAGCGCCCCCCCTTTCGCGGCGGAGGTCAGCCCCGTTTCGCCTCGACCAAGGCCACGGCGGCGGCCACCGCATCTTCGATCGCCATTTCCGTCGTGTCGATCTGTTTCGCATCCTCGGCGGGTTTCAGCGGCGCTTGGTCCCGGCTCATGTCGCGCAGATCGCGCTGGCGCACGTCTTCCAACACATCTTCATAGCTGGTCTCGATCCCCTTGCCCGACAGTTCGGCGAAACGGCGCTGTGCGCGCACTTCGGGGCTGGCGGTGATGAAGAGTTTGACCGGCGCGTCGGGGCAGATCACCGTGCCGATGTCCCGCCCGTCAAGCACCGCACCCCCCGCGCGGGTGGCAAAGCTGCGCTGGAACCGAACGAGGGCGGCACGCACCGCGGGGATCACCGCCACTTTGCTGGCCTCTTGGGCAACCTCGGGGCTGCGCAGAGTAGGGTCTTCCAGATCGACGGGGGCGAGGGTCCGGGCCGCTTCTTCCGGGTCCATCCCGGTGAGGGTTTTGGCCGCGACCGCGCGGTACAAAAGCCCGGTGTCGAGATGCGCAAAGCCGAAATGCGCCGCCACGGCCTTGGCCACGGTGCCCTTGCCCGCCGCGGCGGGGCCGTCGATGGCAACGGTGATGCCGTTGGTTTTGTTGTCCGTCATTGCAAATTCCTTTTGTTCCGGGCCCGCAGGCCAAGCAGCAGGGCCGCCGTGAAACAGCCCGCCAGTATCACCCATTTCGCCTTTGTGAACAGGCTCGCCGTTGCGACGGCCTGTGCGGTGATCCGGTCCGGTCCCAATTCGACCAGCCGCCCGATCAGCATGTTTTCGGTGTAATCCGCCCCCAGATACAGCGCCACGGCCAGCGTCAGCCCCAGCCGCAGCCCGCCCGATGACCAGCGCCGGAACCAAAGCAGCAGGGCCAGCGCCAAAAGGGCGGGGAAGGCGGTGTCGGCCAGCCGGAACTGGCCGAGATACAGCGCCGTCTGCGCGGGGCTAAGTGCTGACAGATAGGCGCGCACCTCGGGCAGATCATAGCCCAGAAGCCGCCCGTCCAAGACGCCCATGCCCGCCGCGCGCAGATGTGTCTCGGCAAAACCCGCAAGGGCTGCAAAGGCCAGTGCAGCGCAGAGGCTGAGCCAGATCAGCCGGTCGCCTGTCACGCAGGCAGCCGCTCGACCTGCGCGCCCAAGGAGGCCATCAGCGGCTCGAAAATTGGGAAGGAGGTGGCGATGGGGCCGCCGTCATCCACCTGCACCGGCTGTTGTGCGACCATGCCAAGGATCAGGAACGACATGGCGATACGGTGGTCGAGATGGCTTTGGCAGGTCGCACCGCCGGGGATATTGCCGTGGCCCAGCCCTTTGACGGTCCACCAATCCGGCCCGTCTTCGACCGCGACCCCATTGGCGCGCAGCCCGCTGGCCATGGCCTCGATCCGGTCGCTTTCCTTGACGCGGAGTTCCTTGACGCCGCGCATCACGGTCTCGCCCGTCGCACAGGCCGCCACGACCGAGAGCACGGGGTATTCGTCGATCATGCTCGCCGCACGTTCGGGCGGCACTTCGATCCCCTTGAGGTTGGGCGAGAACTTTGCGCGCAGGTCGGCCACAGGCTCGCCGCCCTCGGTACGTTCGTTTTCATACGTCAGGTCCGCGCCCATCTCGCGCAGGGTGGTGAACAGCCCCGCCCGCGTGGGGTTCAACCCGATGCCCGGCACCAGCACGTCCGAGCCGGGCACGATCAGCGCGGCGCAAACGGGGAAGGCGGCGGAGGAGGGGTCGCGCGGCACGTCGATATGCTGGGGCTTCAACTCGGGCTGGCCGGTCAGGGTGATGACGCGGCCCTCGTCAGTCTCTTCAACCGTGATCTCGGCACCAAAGCCCGCCAGCATCCGCTCGGTATGGTCGCGGGTGGCCTCGGCCTCGATCACCACGGTTTTGCCCGGCGCATTCAGTCCTGCCAGCAGCACAGCGGATTTCACCTGCGCCGAGGGCACGGGCACGGTGTAGCGCACCGGCACAGGCTCGGCGGCACCCACGAGCGTCATCGGCAGGCGGCCCCCGGCGCGGCCCACCGATTGCGTGCCGAACAGCGCCAGCGGATCGGTCACCCGCGCCATGGGGCGGCTGTTGAGGCTGGCATCGCCCGTGAAGGTAACCGAGATCGGAGAGGTCGCCATCGCCCCCATCAACAGCCGCACGCCGGTGCCGGAATTGCCGCAGTCGATCACATTGTCCGGCTCGGCAAAGCCGCCGACGCCCACGCCGTGCACTGAGTAAGAGCCGCCGCCGTGGTCGAGCATCTCGGCCCCGAAAGCGCGCATGGCTTTGGCGGTGTCGAGCACGTCTTGCCCTTCCAAAAGCCCGGTGATCGTGGTCTCGCCCACGGCCATTGCGCCAAGGATCAGGCTACGGTGCGAGATCGACTTGTCGCCGGGCACTTCGGCGGTGCCGCTAAGCGGCCCGCAGGCGCGCGATGACATGGGAATGGGGCTGCCGTGACTGGACATGAGGTACCTCTGATCTGCTCAAGGTTCCTATTATCGCAGGCGGGCGGCAGCGTCCATCGCCGCGCGTGCGATGGATTGTAAACGGGGTGGTGTCAGACGCAAATACTTAGCGTTTGCGGAAGGTCAGGTAATGCGGGGGGCGCCCTTCGCGCAGCGCCTTTTGCTCATAGCGGGTCGAAATCCAGTCATCCCAAGGTGCGCGCCAATCGTCAGGCCCTTCGGCCAGCCAATCAAACCCATGCTGCGGCACCTGTTCGAGCGTCTGGCGGACGTAATCCTCGATATCCGTCGCCACGCGGAAGATCGCGCCGGGTTTCAACACGCGGGCCAAGGGCTCCAGATGCTCGGGCGTGACAAAACGGCGGCGGTGGTGACGGGTTTTCGGCCAAGGATCGGGATAGAGCAGGAACGCCCGGTCGATGGAGGCTTCGGGCAGCACGTCGAACATATCGCGCACGTCACCGGGATGAATGGCAAGGTTGTCCACGCCCGCGCGCCGGATTTTGCCCAGCAACATGGCGACGCCGTTGATGTAAGGCTCGCAGCCGATGATGCCTACATCGGGGTTCTGCCCGGCCTGATGCACCAGATGCTCACCACCGCCAAAGCCGATTTCCAGCCAGACCTTGCGCCCGCCAAACAGCGTATCGAGGTCGAGGGGCCTACGGTCGGGATTGCTCTCCCAATCGACGGCCCCCGGCGACAACGCGTCGAGGTCTTCGTCGATATAGGTCTTTTGCGACTTCTTCAGCGCTTTGCCTTTGAGGCGACCATAGAAGTTGCGGCGGGGGCGTGTTGTATCACTCATGGCGGCTCATGTAGCGGCCCCGCCGCGCCACCGCAACATTCCTCTGCAAGGCTGGCGGCGAATAGGGGCGGGTTAACGATTTGTTAGGCTCCGTGGGCGTAAATGCCGAGGCAAAGCAGGGGGACGGCTGATGAGCGTGGCAAGGCGCGGAAACGGTGCAGGCAATAGGGCGGATGGCGCGGCTAAACCTGTGGCGGCGGCGCGTATCCTGGTCGTGGATGACCAGCGCTTTGACCGGATGCGGATCAAACGGCTCTGCGGGGGCTTGGACTTTCCGGTTTCTTTGACCGAGGCGGAGAGCCTCGCCGCCCTTGCTCAGCAGTTGGATGAGGGGGCGTTCGACCTGATCTTGCTGGACTACAACCTGCCCGATGGGGATGGCCTGCGCGGCTTGCAGATGATCCGCGCCCACCCGCGCAACGGCGGTGTCGCCACGGTGATGGTCACCGGGACGGAGCAGAGTGACGTCGCGATCGAAGCGCTGCGCGGCGGCTGTAGTGACTATATCGCCAAGGATGAACTGTCGCAAAGCACACTCAGACGCTCTGCCTTTCACGCACTTCACAAGACCGCGCTGCAACTGGGCGTGGCCACGCAGGAGCAAAAACGGTCTGAACTGCAAAGCGTTCTACGGCGGTTCACCGAGGAATGCGCGCAGGATATCAAGCCGATGGTGAATGAAAGCATGCGCGCGCTATGCGCCTTGGACCGGTCGAACCCCGCCGCCGTGGCGGAGGCGTTTGGAAAGGTCGATTACACTTTCTTGCGTCTGTGGGAGTTTGTTGAGGACCTTGCCAGCTATCAAGGCAGTGACCTTGCCGAAGGCGATCTTGCCGATCCGCCGAAACCCGCGCCGGGGCTGGGCGCGGGCTGGAGCGGGTGAGCGGCAGGCTTGCCGCCGCAGAGGCCGTGCAGATCGCTAGGAAAAGGTTGCAGCGCCGCGATGGCCCTGATGCGTTGTGGTCCCCTCTATCCCCGGGCGCGCTACGGAACCCTTGCCCGGCAGAACCCCGCATATCCCCCGGCCAGCACGCCATAGCCCTTGCAGGAGCGTCAAAATTCGCCTATACGCGCCTTGTCTAAGGGGCGGTTACAGCTTCGGACGCGATATAGCGGGCAGGGTCGGTACTAACCGGCCCTCTTTTGTTTGCGTTCGGCTGCGGGTCAACCGCTGTGCTTTTATGTCGGAGCTTCTCTGACAAGATCGGCACGGTGCCACCACAACGACCAATTGCAACTCCAGACCGGCGGAGACAACCGCGCGGCCAGAAACATTTGATAAGGATACGAAAAGCTACATGACCAAAGCAATGGACGAATTCGAAGCGCTTCTTAACGAAAGCTTTGAAATGGACACGCCCCAAGAGGGCACAGTCGTCAAAGGCAAGGTGATCGCTGTCGAAGCGGGCCAAGCCATCATCGACGTCGGCTACAAAATGGAAGGCCGCGTTGAGCTGAAAGAATTTGCTGATCCCGGCGAATCCCCCAAAATCGAAGTTGGCGACGAAGTCGAAGTTTTCCTTCGCCAAGTCGAAAACGCGCGTGGCGAAGCCGTCATCAGCCGCGAAATGGCTCGCCGTGAGGAAGCCTGGGATCGTCTGGAAAAAGCCTATGCCGCAGAAGAGCGTGTCGAAGGCGCGATCTTTGGCCGTGTCAAAGGTGGCTTCACCGTCGACCTCGGCGGCGCAGTTGCATTCCTGCCCGGCTCCCAAGTCGACGTGCGCCCCGTGCGCGACGCAGGCCCGCTCATGGGTCTCAAGCAGCCGTTCCAAATCCTCAAAATGGACCGCCGTCGTGGCAACATCGTGGTATCGCGCCGTGCGATCCTCGAAGAGTCCCGCGCCGAACAGCGTGCCGAAGTCATTGGCAACCTGACCGAAGGTCAGACCGTCGATGGTGTGGTCAAGAACATCACCGAATACGGTGCGTTTGTTGACCTTGGCGGTGTCGACGGCCTGCTGCACGTCACCGACATGGCATGGCGCCGCGTGAACCACCCCTCCGAGATCCTGTCGATCGGCGAGACCATCAAGGTTCAGGTCATCAAGATCAACAAAGAGACCCACCGCATCAGCCTCGGCATGAAGCAGCTGCAGGAAGATCCGTGGGATTTGGTTGGCGCGAAATACCCCCTCGGTTCCGTGCACAGCGGCCGCGTGACCAACATCACCGACTACGGCGCATTCGTCGAGCTGGAGCCCGGTGTCGAAGGTCTGGTTCACGTCTCCGAGATGTCCTGGACCAAGAAGAACGTGCACCCCGGCAAGATCGTGTCCACAAGCCAAGAAGTCGAAGTCATGGTTCTGGAAATCGACAGCGCCAAGCGTCGCGTTTCCCTTGGTCTCAAGCAGACCATGCGCAACCCATGGGAAGTCTTTGCTGAGACTCACCCCGAGGGCACCGAGGTCGAAGGCGAAGTCAAGAACATCACCGAATTCGGTCTGTTCGTTGGCCTGCCCGGCGACATCGACGGTATGGTTCACCTCTCCGACCTCAGCTGGGACCAGCGCGGCGAAGAAGCCATCCAAGACTACCGCAAAGGTGACGTGGTTCAGGCCGTTGTCTCCGAAGTGGACGTTGAGAAAGAGCGCATCTCGCTTTCGATCAAGAACGTCGGCGGTGACAAGTTCGCCGAAGCCGTGGGCGGCGTGAAGCGCGGCTCGATCGTGACCGTGACCGTGACCTCCATCGAAGATGGCGGCATCGAAGTCGAATACGAAGGCATGAAGAGCTTCATCCGTCGTTCCGACCTCAGCCGTGACCGTGCCGAACAGCGCCCCGAGCGTTTCTCGGTCGGTGACAAGGTCGACGTGCGTATCACCAACGTTGACGCGAAAGCACACCGTCTGGGCGTCTCCATCAAGGCACGCGAGATCGCGGAAGAGAAAGAGGCGGTACAGCAGTACGGTTCCTCCGACTCCGGCGCGAGCTTGGGCGACATCCTTGGTGCGGCGCTGAAAGGCGACGACGAGTAAGCATATTCCACGTTGAATATGTAATCTTAGCGAAGGCCCCGCATGGCGACATGCGGGGCCTTTTGCTGTTCTGGGGGCCGGGTCGAATCGCGACGCGGGTTTTGGCCCTTATGCCCAATCCCTACGCGCCATGGTCTTCAGCGGGGGCAGGCGGCGGAAAAGGGCCGAAATAACAGAGGTTTCGCTGCGAAAAATCTATCGCGGCGCTGGTGGAACACCTTCCCGTGTGGGGCGTTATTTCCTATAGTCGGGTAAGACATCAATAAATTCTCGGGGGACGTGCCATGATCCGGTCGGAACTGATCCAGAAGATCGCTGACGACAATCCGCATCTTTATCAACGTGATGTTGAGCGGATCGTAAACACGGTCTTTGATGAGATCACGGGCGCCATGGCGCGTGGGGACCGGGTCGAATTGCGCGGCTTCGGTGCATTTTCCGTTAAGAAACGCGATGCCCGTGTGGGGCGCAACCCGCGCACCGGTGAGACGGTGAATGTCGAAGAAAAGCATGTGCCCTTCTTCAAGACGGGCAAGCTCTTGCGTGACCGGCTGAACGGGAAAAGCTGATGCGTTACATTCGTTATGCCTGCATCGCGCTTTTCGCGATTGCGCTGGTTTCCGTTGCTCTGGCGAACCGGAATATCGTGACACTTCAAGTGCTTCCGAGCGAGATTTCAGGTTGGTTTGCCGTGAACCCTTCTATCGAACTGCCGCTCTTTATCGTGATCCTTGGCGGGATCATCGTAGGGCTTTTGGTGGGCTTTGTTTGGGAGTGGATCCGCGAACATGGCCACCGGGCCGAACTGGCGCGGCAGGCACGCGAGCGACGTCGGTTGGAGCGTGAGGTGATCCGCCTCAAGGAAGAGAAGCATCAGGGCAAGGATGAGGTGCTGGCGCTGCTCGACGAAGCAGGCTAAACCCCAGCCATGCCTGAGAACGTTAACGTAAAAATCTGCGGCCTGACCGACCCCGCTGATGTGCCCGCCGCCCTTCTGGCGGGCGCACGGACGCTGGGGTTCGTCTTTTTCGAGAAATCCCCGCGCCATCTATCGCTTGAGGCGGCGGCGCATATGACCGAGGCAGTGCCTGATGGCATTTGCAAAGTCGCGCTGACCGTTAATGCCGACAATGCGGCGCTGGATGCGCTGCTGGCCGCGGTGCCCTTTCTGGACATGCTACAGCTGCACGGCAGCGAAAGCCCGGCGCGGGTGGCCGAGGTCAAAGCGCGCTATGGGCTGCCGGTGATGAAGGCCGTCGGCGTGGCCGATCGCGATGATTTGGCGCTGCTGAACGACTATGTCACCGTCGCGGATCAGCTTTTGGTCGATGCCAAACCGCCCAAGGACGCGGTGCTGCCGGGGGGTAACGGGCTGGCCTTTGATTGGCGGCTGATCGCGGGGCGGCGCTGGCCGAAGCCTTGGATGCTCGCCGGGGGGCTGAACGCTGAGAATGTGGGGGAGGCGATTGCCCTCACCGGGGCGCGGCAGGTCGATGTCTCTTCGGGTGTCGAGAGCGCGCCGGGGGTGAAGGATGCCGAGCGCATTCGCGCCTTCTGTGAAGCGGCGCTGAAGTAAGCTCTTTTAGTTCAAAGAAGAAAGGCCCGGTGGCGATGCCCCGGGCCTTTGTCGTTCTGGTGCCGTAACTGGCGATCAGATCGATTGATCGTAATCGCCCACGCCCGGCTCTGTGCGGATCACCGCATCGATATCGGCGAAGATCGCGCGCATTTCGGCGTCAGATTCGGGGCTTTCGCAGACCACGACGAGGTTCGGCGTGTTGGAGGAGGCCCGCACAAGGCCCCAGCCGCCGTTGTCGAGCATGACGCGTGCGCCGTTGACTGTAATGACCTCGGCAATCGCGCGACCGCCAATCTTGTCCCCGGCATCGGCCTTGGCGGTGAGCTTCTCCACGATCCGGTCGAGGATGTCGTATTTCTCGGTGTCCGAGGCATAGGGCGACATGGTGGGCGTCGAATAGGTCTGGGGCAGGGCGCGGCGCAGGTCCGACATGGATTTGTCGGGGTTGCGGTCCATCAGCTTGCAGATTTCCACCGCGACGCGCATGCCGCAGTCATAGCCCCGGCCAATCGGCTCGGCCAAGAAATAGTGGCCGGATTTTTCGAACCCCGCCAGCGCGCCCAGTTCTTTGACACGGCGTTTCATGTGGCTGTGGCCGGTTTTCCAGTAGTCCGCCTTGGCCCCGTTCTTTTGCAACTCAGGGTCCGAGGCGAAGAGCCCGGTGGATTTCACATCCGCGACGAAAGTGCTGTTTGGGTGCAGTTTGGCCAGATCGCGGGCCATGATGACGCCCATCTTGTCGGCGAAGATCTCTTCGCCCTCGTCATCCACCACGCCGCAGCGATCGCCGTCTCCGTCGAAACCAAGCGCCAGATCAGCGCCGGAGGCGCGGACGCTGTCGGCCATGTCGTGCAGCATCTCCATGGCTTCGGGGTTCGGGTTGTAATGGGGGAAGGTGTAGTCGAGCGTGTTGTGGCTATCGACGACCTCGACCCCCAAGCGACGGAACAATTCGGGCGCGAAGGCCGATGCGGTGCCATTGCCGGTGGCGCAGACGACCTTCAGTTTGCGGGTCATTTTGAAGTCACCGACAAGGTCATCCAGATAGGCTTCGCGCACGCCGTCGACGAACTCATAACCCCCGCCCGGACGCCGTTCGCCGCGGCCATTCAGGACGATGTCGCGCAGCTCGGCCATCTCGTCCGGGCCGTGGGTGAGGGGGCGCTGAAAGCCCATTTTGACGCCGGTCCAGCCGTTCGGGTTGTGGCTCGCCGTGACCATGGCAACGGCGGGGGCATCGAGGTGGAACTGGGCGAAATAGGCCATTGGGGAAAGCGCCGGGCCGATATCCTTGACCGTAATCCCGGCCTGCATCAGCCCCAGCATCAGCGCGTTTTTGATCGAGAGCGAATAGTCGCGATAGTCATTGCCCACGGCGATGACAGGCTCAATCCCACGCGCATGCATCTGTGTGCCAAGACCGAGGCCGAGCGCGGTGATGCCGGGCAGATTGATATCGTCGGGGTATTTCCAACGCGCGTCATATTCGCGAAAACCTGTGGGGGTGATCATCGCATCACGCAGAAACTCCCAAGTGTTCGGGGTCACGGTGGAGGCCGGTTTGCTCACGTCAAATACTCGCTTTTTAAGTTAAATTTAGAAAGTCAGCGGATGGCTTTTGGCCAGCGCGTCGAATTGCATCAGTAGGTTGATCAGCCCCGGCATCTGGTCGAGGTAGATCATATTGGGCCCGTCACTGGGGGCGCGGTCGGGGTCTTCGTGGGTTTCCATAAAGATCGCCGCAACGCCGATGGCGGCAGCACCGCGGGCCATGACAGGGGCAAACTCCCGCTGGCCGCCTGAAGAACCACCCTTGCCGCCGGGCTGGGCGACGGAATGGGTCGCGTCCATTACCACCGGGTAGCCGGTCTGGGCCATCTGCGGCAGGCTGCGCATGTCGGCGACCAGCGTGTTGTAGCCGAAGGTCGTGCCGCGTTCGGTCAGCAGGATATTGCGGTTCCCGGTGCTTTCGATCTTGTCGACGATGTTCTGCATCTCCCAAGGTGCGAGGAACTGACCCTTCTTCACGTTTACCGCCTTTCCCGTCTCCCCGGCGGCGAGCAGCAGGTCGGTCTGGCGGCAGAGGAAGGCGGGGATTTGCAGCACGTCGACCACGTCACCGGCCTGTGCGCATTGCGCCTCATTATGCACATCCGTCAGCACCGGCACGTCATTGGCACGGGCCACGGATTGCAGGACTTGCAGCCCCTTGTCGATGCCCAAACCGCGTTTGCCCGAGAGGGAGGTGCGGTTGGCCTTGTCGTAGCTGCCCTTGAAGATGAACTGCGCGCCTGCGGCGTCACAGGCCTCTTTCAACACCCCCGCGACCATCTGCGCGTGGTCTTCGCTCTCCAACTGGCAGGGGCCAGCGATCACGGTGAGGGGACGATCATTGCCGACGGTCAGATTGCCAATGCGCAGCTGGGTCATGAAGTTACCTGTTCTCTTAGAATGGACGCTGTCAGGGACAACATCAGGTAGATGCCTGCAAAGATAAGGAAAGCCAATATCGTGTTTTCGAACTTGCGGGGGTAGGTCGCCTCGTCCGGGGCCACGGGGTTCACGGCCACGGTGAGGTAGCGGACCTGCCGCCCGGCCTCGGTTCGGGCCTGTTCCATTGCGGTTTGCGCGCTTTGCAGCACCATGTCGGCAGAGGCCAGATCGGCCTGCGCAAGCTGTGCAGCGACCGCCTGTTGCGCCAGCGAGTTTTCGCCTTCGTTGGCGGCGGTCATCCGCTCGCGCAGTTTGGTGAGCTGTTCGCGCAGCCGTCGCACATCACCGCGCGCGCCATCGACCTTGGCTTGGTTCGGGCGCTGGTTGTCGAGCAAGGCGGCGAGTTCGAGTTCTTTTTCGATCAACAGGGTCTCGTAATTGGTGATCTGCGTGCGGATCGAGGCGATCATCGCCTCAGGGTCGACGTTGTTGTCGACCTGCAGTTTGATCAGCGCCTCTTGCGCCGCCCGGCGGTTCTCCAGCGCGGTTTCATAGCCCTCGAGCGCGTCGCGCATCCCGTCTTCGCGCTTTTGCTTGCTCAGGTTGTTCACTCGCTCTTCGGCATAGGTGAGCAGACGTTTCGAGAATTCTTCCGAGACCTCGGGATCGGCGGCGATTACCTCCATCCGGATCACGCCTTCGGTCGGGTCGTAACCGATTTTGACGTTCTTCTTGTATGTCTTATAGGCTTCTTCGTTGCTGGGGTTTTCCGAAAGCCGTTGGATGGCGTCGATCTCAGGGTCGGCGAAATGGGCGCGAAACCCTGCGTCTTCGTCAAGGCGCAGCATCGCGTCTTTCGATTGCAGATAGGCCTGCGTGGCGATGCTGTCGGCGCTATTGGCGAATTGCGTGGGCAGCAGCCCGCCAAAGGGGCTGGAGCCGCCGCCACCTTCGTTCTGAATGATCAGAAACTGGCTTTCGGTGGCATACATCGGTGTGGCGATCTTGTAGAAATAGTAACCCGCGGCGATGGTGGGCAGCATGACGAAAAAGGCCAGCCGGACCAGTAGCATGGCCGCTTTGCGGCGGCGGCGGCGGGTGATGTCGCGCTGAATGTCCGAGATCTCGCGCTGGCGACGCTCGGCGGGGCTGACATCGGTCGAGGGCAGGCCGCGCGGGCCGCGGGGCGTGGTCTGGGGCAGTTGCACCTTTGGGTCGCCGGGCTGGCCGCGGGTGGCGGGCAGGCCGCTGTCCGCCGGATCACCCGGCTGCGGCACCACGAGTTCCAGCATGTTGGACCGCTGAAACGGGTCGATCCCCTTGGCCCGCAAAAGGCGCACCGCGTCGAAATCCGAGGTCGGCGCCAACCCGTGTTTCTGCGCCACGCGGCGCGCCATGCGCAATTGGCGGCCTGTCAGCCCTTCGCGGCGGATCGCGTCGATGTCCTGCTCGGCAGAGACTTCATTGGCGGAAGACACCTCGCCCGAGCGGGCGCTTTCGGAATGGGGCGCTTTGCCGCTGCGCGCAGCATGTTCCAAGGCTTCCTTGCTGTGCGAGGGTTCCACCTCGGTCGCATCGGCGACGGCGCGCAACTTGGCCTTGCGTGCGGCCTTTTCGGCATCGCTTTGGCCCGCCTGCGCCTTCTCGGCGCTGCTCGGCGCGGCGCTGCTGCCCGAGGGGGGCGGCGCCTTGCGGATGCGGAATTTTCTAGCCTTGGGTTTCGTAGTCATAGAGCTGTTTCGCTTCTTCCAAGGTGTCGAACATATGTAGCTTGCCGTCCAAAAGGACAGCGGCGGAGCGGGCAAATTTCTCAAGCGTATGGGCCTGATGCGAGACGATGATGATCGTCGTGGTCCGCAGCCGTTCTTTCAGAATATCACCCGCCTTGCGGTTGAATTCCACGTCTGTCGTGCCGGGCATGCCTTCGTCAATCAGATAGATATCAAAATCCAGCGCCAACATCAGCGCGAAAGAGAAACGCGCCCGCATCCCTGCAGAATAGGTGCCGAGCGGCTGGTCGAAATATTCCCCCAAACCGCAAAGCCAGCGGCAAAAGCTTTCGACGTAATCGGGGTCAAGCCCATAGAGCCGCGCGATATAGCGGGCGTTCTCCATGGCTGAGACTTTATTGACCACCCCGCCCATAAAACCCAATGGGAACGAGATGTTACAGCCGCGCCTGATCTCTCCTTCGTCGGGTTTTTCTAGCCCGGCCATCATGTTGATCAGGGTCGTTTTGCCGGTGCCGTTGGGGGCCAGAATGCCCAAGGAGTTGCCAAGCTCCACGCGAAAAGACACCCGGTCGAGAATGACCTTGTGCTGCGATCCCGTCCAAAAGGACTTGGACACATTTTCAAATTCCAGCATTCGCTGCTCCGGTTGGTGCTAAGCGGGGCGTCGCGGCGCCTCTGGTATCAGAGGTATCTTAACCGTTTATTCGCGGAATTTGACCACAATATGTCGAAACGCGGGCGTTCGCTGGGGTAGGGCGCCGTGCGGGGCTGTTTGGTGGCGGTAAAATCTGCTGCCCGCAGGACGGGTATCCTGCGGGAGAGGGGGCATAAGAGGGGGGCATATCGGCCCGCGCCCGTGCGGGTCAGTGCAACGTGTGAGTGCTCTCGGTCGGGGCCATCTCGCCGATGTAGCTGACGTTCATCAAGGCCGCCTGCGTGCGGTCACCGTCGATGTTTTGCACCGGGCCCACGGGCACGGCGCTCATCAGGCCAAGCCGGGTCATCCAGCGGCTGAAGGTTGCGGGCACGATGCCCAGAACATGGCTGGCGCCCATGGCATAGGCGGCACCGGCCATCTGGTTCATCAGCATACGTTGTACGGCAATGCGGCGTTGGGCAGGAACGGCGCTGGTGAGGAACAGGCGGGTGGCTTCCCAGATGTCGTCGCGCACGGGGGCTTTGAAGAACAGCACGTCCTGCGGAATGTCCGGCAGCATCCCCAGTTGCGCATCGCGCAGCATGTAGCTGTATTGCGCGCAGGTCGAGGTTGTGGGCATCAGGCGGACGCCGCCCATGACCTCCCCATATTCATGCAAAACGATCCAGCGCGCGCGGGGCGTGTCGTATTGGTCAAACTCCATCCCATCAACCTGAGGGAGATCCCATTGCTTGTCGTCGATGAAGATTCGGCGCCGCGCCCGGAGGAAGTTAACGAATAATTCCCCGTGCTGATGCATGTTCAAAAATGACAAAGTTGTGGCACGCATATAGGGGTTGGCCCGGGCAAGGGCCTCGGGGCTATAGGGGTCGGCTTCTGTCGATTTGCTGTTAAGCAGTTTCCGTGGGAAGCGGTTGTTCTTTACTTCCAGCGCCTTAGCGTCCTGTGGCGTCAGTTCGGGAAGAACATCCTGCCAAGATTTTCCACTGAAGCTCCGTCCTTGCAGACTCATGTTGGACCTCGAAAATTCGCTGTAAAGATACCTCTTATCAAGAGGCTAACCTCTAGTTGCATGAAATGGCCATACTTATGTCCCATTTCCGGGTGTAGAAGGGAAGATGATCGCGTCTAACATGTGCTTCGATGCCGAAATGCAACATGTTAAAGGCGTTTATCGGCAGAACGCCGGCATTCGAGCAGCCGACCGAAGAAAACGAGAGCGATGTCGCAGGAAAAAGTAACATACGGCCCGATTCATACGCCGCATCTGGCAGACGCGACAAAGGTGCAGCAGATGCGGGACTACTCCCAAGTCGGCGTTAACCTGTTCTGGCAGCGGCAGATGATCTTTGCGGCGGCCATTTGCCTGTCGGCTTTCTACTACGACCTTTGGCTGTCGATCTCGACGGTGATCCTGATCGCGATTTCCGAGACTTTCGACTATCTGCTTTTCCTGCGCATCACCCGCTGGCGCGGACGCAGCCCCCGTTTGGCGCGGCTGTTCATGAACCGCATCTATATCGGCACGGTGCTGAGCGCCGGGGTGATCAGCTATTTCGCCCTTGGGATCGCGCTTCAGCAGGGGGCGACGACGCATTTCCTGCCGCTCTTCTTCCTTTTCGCCGCGGCGCTCTTCGCCTCGATGAACAACCACCATATCCTGCCGGTGCTGATGCTGCGGCTTGCGATCTATGGCGCGACATTCCTCTTCATCCCGATCTGGGACATCGTGCGCACGGGGGCGAGCATCGAATCCGAGCTTTGGACCCAGTTGTTCACCGTGGTCTTCGTCCTCTATTTTATCGTCGATTGCTCACGCATCTTCCTGAAGATGTACCGCACCAATCTGCGCCAGCTTGAAGAACTGAAGGTCGAGCATGAGAAAACCAAGATCGCGTTCAAGGTGAAGACCGAATTCGTCTCGACCATCAGCCATGAGCTGCGCACGCCGATGACCTCGATCAAAGGGTCGCTCGATATGGCCTGCGCCGGGGTTTTGGGCGAAATGACCCCGCAGATGGAGAAAGTTCTAAAGATTGCGCAGCGCAATTCGGCGCGGCTGACGTCGATCATTAACGAGATTCTCGACCTGCAAAAGTTTGAGGCGGGCAAGGTCAGCTTTGATATCGAGCCGCTTGAGGTGCAGACGATCATTGAAGACGCGATTGAGTTGAACCAATCCTTTGCGGGCAACCTTGGCGTGACGCTGCGCTATGCCAAACCGTCGGAGCCTGCGGGGATCGCCACGGACGAAAAGCGCCTGCAACAGGTGATGTCCAACCTTCTGTCGAACGCGGCCAAATTCTCGCCCGCAGGGTCGACGGTCAAGGTTACCTCGGTCAACCGTGGCGACAAGGTGCGGATCAGCGTGATCGACGAGGGGATCGGCCTTGCCGAATCCGAGCGCGAGAAGGTTTTTGACGAATTCTCGCAGATCGATTCCTCGGACCAGCGGGCCGTTGGCGGCACTGGATTGGGGATGAACATCTCCAAACGGATCATCGAAGCCTTGGGCGGGCAGATCGACTATTTCAAGAACGACGGCCCCGGCACGACCTTCTATATCGATATGCCCTTGGGCAACGGTACGGGGAAGGAGCTGCCCCATGGGATGGCTGTCAAAGACATGGTGAATGGCGAGGGGCCGATTGGGGATGAGGCTTCTGACAAGCCAGATGGGGAGCGCGCGGCGGCGTAGCTCGCGAGCGCCTCGCTGCCGAGCCTCGCTGCGCGGGCGGCATCTGCCCTCGCTTCAGTAACAGTCGAAACGGGAAAGGGGGCGGCATTTCTACCGCCCCCGCATTCGGGCCGTCAGTTTGATGCGGTCATGCGACCAACTGCCAGATTACACCCGCAAAGATCGCCCCGACGAAGGCAAAGCCGATATAGGCGGCAAAGACATGCGGTTTCACTAGTGCCCAGACCGCGATGGCCGCCGGAATGCAGCTTACCCCGCCCGCCACGACAAAGGACATGGCCGCGCCTTGGGTCATCCCTTGCGCCAGCAGCGCGTCGATCAGGGGCACGGCGGCATAGCCATTCAGGTAGGCCGGTGCGCCCACGAATGCGCCCAGAATGATCGGCATGATCCCGGTGCCGCCCAAGACATTGGCGATCCATTCCGCGGGCACATAGGTCAGCATGAGGGCTTCGACCACATAGGCGAGGGTCAGCCATTTGACGAGGAACAGCGCATTGGTCAGCGCCGTGTCGGCAAAGCTCGCGCGGCGTTCGGCCTCTTGCCAGAACTTCCAGACCGGCGCGCCGGAGAAGGGTTTAGCCGAAGAACAGCAGCTGCTTTTCGCGGGCTGAGGGCGCAGGGGGTCGTTGAAAATCGGCGTGCGGGACAGGGCCATGACGGTGAAGCCCCCGAACATGCCGACGCCAAGCGCCGCGATGGTTTTCGCCAAGGCGAAGTCGAAGCCGAGCGTGCCTGAGGTGATCGCGAACATCGCCGGGTCCATCAGCGGGGAGGCCAGCCAAAAGGCCATCACCGCGCCGAGCGGGGCACCGACCGCCAGCAGCGCAGCAATAAAGGGGATCACCTCGCAGCTGCAAAAGGGGGACAGGCCGCCGAGCGCCGCTGCCATTACCACCATCCGCGCCGGGTTGCCCTCGAACGCGCGGGCAAGCAGGCTCTCCGCCCCGCTGGCTTTGAGATAGGCCACCGCCAGCACCGCGAAGGCGATGAAGGGGGCGGTGTGCAAAAGCGCCTCGGACGCGAAGATGACCGTCGGCATGACCTGTGGCGGATCCAACAGCGCGATCAGCGCCAAGAGCGCCAGCGTGATGCCCCAAGCGCCTTTTAGAAAGGCCAAGCGGTGCAGCGCGGGGAGGGTTTGTGTGGTATCAGCCATGGTTATGCTCCGTGCAGCCGTCGATTGCGTCCGCGCAGCATTCGGTCAGCAGGAAATTCGCCAAGGCTTGCACTTCTTCATAGGCGACGGCGGCGCAGATGGTGCTGCGGCCTTGTTTTTCCTGTTTCACCAGACCGGCAGAGGCCAAGAGTTTCAGATGATGTGTCAGGGTCGAGCCGGTCACGCCGGTGCGTTCGCCCAGCGTGC
The DNA here is from genome assembly GCF_043557315.1 of Sulfitobacter sp. 1A12779. Classification (NCBI taxonomy): domain Bacteria; kingdom Pseudomonadati; phylum Pseudomonadota; class Alphaproteobacteria; order Rhodobacterales; family Roseobacteraceae; genus Sulfitobacter; species Sulfitobacter sp. 1A12779. Next base: position 34,554 of record NZ_JBIFFU010000014.1, on the reverse strand, counting down.
CGATGTTCAGCCCCTCTGATCCGGCGCGCACCAGCGTGCGCAGCACCAGAAGGCGTTGTTCCGATCCAAGCGCCGCAAAGCTGCTGGCGGCAAGGGTGAGGGCGGGGGTTGCGGATTCTTGTTTCATGATTCTAGAAATATCGAAATGTTAGCGCGATGCAAGGTTTATTTCGATAATTGTCGAAGTGATGGCCCGCTGCCCTTTATCTTTTCGCCCTACCGCTTATCTCCTGCTCATGAAGGATATCCGAGATGATCTGGCGGCCTGCCGCCTTTGTGCCGAGCGTTTCGCGGTGACCGCCACCCAGCATCGCCCGCGGCCCATCGTCTGGTTTAAACCCGGCGCGCGGCTGCTGATCGCCAGCCAAGCGCCCGGCAAACGGGTGCATGAGGCGGGCAAGCCGTTCTGGGATATGTCCGGCACCCGCCTGCGCGACTGGCTGGGGCTGGATGAGGCGACATTCTATGACCGCGACAGGGTCGCCATCGTGCCGATGGGCTTTTGCTTTCCGGGCTATGATGCCAAGGGCAGTGACCTGCCACCGCCGCGTATCTGTGCGCAGACTTGGCGCAAACCGGTGCTGGAGATGCTGCCCGATCTGCGGCTCACGGTGTTGATTGGGGCCTATGCAATGAAATATCACCTGCCCGGATTTCGCACTGTGACCGAGGCCGTGGCCGGCTGGCGGGATCATCCACCGGGGGTCTTTGCCTTGCCTCATCCGTCGTGGCGCAATACCGGATGGTTGAACAAGAATCCCTGGTTCGCGGAAGAGGTCTTGCCCCGTCTGCGCGCCGCCGTGTCCGAGGTGATGAATGACCGACCGCCAAACTGACCCCAAGACCGAGCCGACCCCGCTCGACCAAGCCCATGCCGCGATGACCTCCGCCCCCGACGACGACGCGGCGCGGCTGCGCTTTTACGAGCGTATCGCAGATGTCGAGCTGTTCATGTTGCTCGAGGATGAGCCGCAGGGCGATCAGATCAGCCCGGTACTGCTTGATAATAGCTATGTCATGGTCTTCGACCGCGCGGCGCGGCTCTCGGCCCATGTGGGGGAGGCGTCTCCTTATGTGGCGCTCTCGGGCCGTGCGATTGCCGCGATGTTGGAGGGGCAGCCCTTGGGCATGGCGGTGAACATCGGCGTGGCCCCGTCCGAGATCCTGCTGCCTGCCGAGGCGATGGATTGGCTGCGCAACACCCTGGCCCATGCGCCGGGAGAGGTGGAGGCGGGCATCGACCGCGTGTTCCCGCCGCAGGGCTTGCCTGAGACGCTGATCGCCGCGATTGACGCAAAGCTCGCCACGGCCACCGGCATGGCGGCAGGGGCCTTTCTTGTCGGTGTCGAATACAGCGGCGGCGGGCGGGGGCATCTGCTGGCCTTCGTCGGGGCGATCCCCCGGGCGCAAGACGCGCTCGTGCGCGCGGCGTCCGAGGCGCTGACCTTTTCGGGGATCGAGGCGGGGGCAATGGATGTCGGCTTCTTCGGTCCCAATGACGCGGTAGTGGAGAAGCTGGCCCGCGTCGGCCTGCGTTTTGACCTGCCGCAGATGGAGCCTTTGCAGAACACGCCCCGGATGGCCCCGGGCAGCGATCCGGCGAAACCGCCGAAACTGCGCTGATCTAGGCCTCAGGCAAAGAAAGAGGCGGGCAGGGCACTCAAGCCGCCCGCCTTTTTTGTTTATCCCGCCGGACTTAGCGGCGGCGGTCGCGCCGGGCGCTCATCGGTTGGAAAGCGACGCCGACATGGGCCTCGCAATAGGGTTTGCCCTGCTGCACGGGCAGGCCGCAGAACCAGAAATCATCGGTCGCCGGGTCGCCCACGGGCCATTTGCAGGTGCGTTCGGTCAGTTCCATCAGGCCGATCTTCTTGGCCTTCTTCTCGACTTCGCTGACCTTGGCAAGCGCCTCTGGGCTGATCTCATTCGCCGACGGCTGCGGCGGCAGGGGTTGGCCTGCGGGGATGATCTGCTTGCGCGCGGGCAGGTTGGGCTTGGGTGCCGGGGCTGCGGCGGGCTCTTCGGCTTCGGGCGCGGGGGCGGCTTCGGCCTCCGGCTCGGGCGCGGCTTTGGCGGCGGGCTTTGCCTTGGCCTCGGCCTTGGGGGCTGCGGGCTTGGCCTTGGGCTCCGGCTTGGCAGTCGTCGCCGCGGCGGCAGGCGCGCCCGCGGTGCGGTTCGACAGGCCCAGACGGTGCACCTTGCCGATCACGGCGTTGCGCGTCACCCCACCCAGTTCCTTCGCGATCTGGCTGGCGGACTGGCCTTCGCCCCACATCTTTTTCAGTGTCTCTACGCGCTCATCAGTCCAGGACATACGGGGTTCCCCAGTTAAAAAGCGGCCCCCTAGCCCGGACCGCTTTGTCAGTGTATCGGCCCCCATTTTATCTTCTGGGGCCGCAGGTGCAAGCGCCGATGCCCTCCGGGCACGGGGCGCTGCGATTGGGGCTTTACGTGGGGGATGAAGGGCGGCTATGCAAGAGCCATGATCAAATCTGCCGCATATTCCATCCGACGACGCTTCGTCCGATAACATGGTGCCCCCCCTTGGGGCGGCGTGATGGCCTGATCTCGCAGCCTGCGTGCTGCATCCTTTCAAAAACAAGCAAATCCCATTGACCCTGCGCCAGCCCCATGCCCTTTTACCGGCGTGACACGGCCCTCTTTCAAGGACAAACAGATGATCCCTTCCGTTCTGCCAACCTATAATCGCGCTCCTTTGACCTTCGTCAAAGGCGAAGGCACTTGGCTGATCGAGGCGGATGGGCGACGTTTTCTTGATCTGGGCGCGGGGATCGCGGTGAACGCGCTTGGCCATGCGCATCCGACGCTGGTGAAGGCGCTGACCGATCAGGCGCAGGCGCTGTGGCATACGTCGAACCTCTACCACATTCCGCAGCAAGAGGCGTTGGCCGACCGGCTGGTGGCCGAGACCTTTGCCGACACCGCCTTCTTTTGCAATTCGGGGACCGAGGCCTGCGAGTTGGCGGTGAAGATGGCGCGCAAGTATTTCTATGAGGCGGGCCAGCCCGAGCGGGTCGAGATCATCGCCTTCAACGGGGCCTTTCACGGCCGCTCTTCCGCCGGGATCGCGGCGGCGGGATCTGAGAAGATGACCAAAGGCTTCGGCCCGCAACTGCCGGGTTTCGTGCATCTCGACCTTGGCGACAGCGCCGCACTTGAGGCTGCCATCACCGACAAGACCGCCGCCATCATGGTCGAGCCGGTACAGGGCGAAGGCGGTATCCGTGCCGTGCCGGATGCCGAGTTGCAACAGATGCGCGCGCTTTGCGACGCCCATGGGCTTTTGCTGATTTGCGATGAGGTGCAATGCGGCGTGGGCCGGACCGGGCGGCTCTTTGCCCATGAATGGGCCGGGATCAGCCCCGACATCATGATGGTCGCCAAGGGCATCGGCGGGGGCTTTCCGCTGGGCGCGGTGCTGGCCACGGAAAAGGCGGCCTCGGGCATGACGGCAGGCACCCACGGGTCGACCTATGGCGGCAACCCGCTGGGCTGTGCCGTGGGCTGTGCCGTGCTGGATGTGGTGGCCGACCCGGCCTTTCTGGCTGAGGTGAGCCGCAAGGCGGGGCTGCTGCGTCAGCGTCTCGAAGGGCTGGTGGCCGAGCACCCGGAGGTCTTTGAGGAGGTGCGCGGCGCGGGGCTGATGCTGGGGCTGAAATGCAAGGTGGCGAATGCCGATGTGGTCACCTCGGGCTATGCCCATGCGCTGATCACCGTGCCCGCCGCCGACAATGTGATCCGCCTGCTGCCGCCGCTGACCATTTCCGACGATGAGATCGCCGAGGCGGTGACCCGCCTTGATGCCATCGCGCGTGACCTGACCCCGGCCTGAGCGCCATTCACCCCCAAACATTCCCCGGGCTTTCAAGGCCGTGGCCTTGGACCCCGCAAGACAGAGACGACAGATGAACCATTTTCTCGATATCCACCAAACCGCCCCCGCCGATCTGCGGCAGATCATCGACAATGCCGCCGCCATGAAAGCCGCGCGCAATGGCCGCCCGCGCGGCGCGCCGGATGATGACCAGCCGTTGAAGGATCACATGGTCGCGCTGATCTTCGAGAAACCCTCGACCCGGACGCGTGTTTCCTTCGACGTGGGCGTGCGGCAGATGGGCGGGCAGACCATGGTGCTTTCGGGTGCCGATATGCAGCTCGGCCATGGTGAGACCATCGCCGACACCGCCCGCGTGCTGTCGCGCTATGTCGACATGATCATGATCCGCACTTTTGAGGAGCAGACCCTGCTGGAGATGGCGGAATATGCCACCGTGCCGGTGATCAACGGGCTGACCAACCGCACGCATCCCTGCCAGATCATGGCCGATATTCAGACGTTTGAAGAACACCGCGGCCCGATCAAAGGGCGCAAGGTGGTCTGGTCGGGCGACGGCAACAACGTCTTCGCCAGTTTCGCCCATGCGGCCAAGCAGCTCGACTTCGACCTTGTCTTCACCGGGCCGGAGCCGCTCGACCCCGAGCGCGCGCTCGACGGGCTTTATACCACTGAGCGCGATCCCCAGAAGGCCGTGGAGGGTGCCGATCTGGTGGTCACCGATACTTGGGTCAGCATGCATGATCCGCAGTCCGCGCGCGAGCGGCGGCACAACCAGCTGCGCGGCTATCAGGTGAACGATGCGCTGATGGCGTTGGCGAAGCCGGACGCGCTTTTCATGCATTGCCTGCCCGCGCACCGCGATGACGAGGCGACAAGCTCGGTCATGGATGGGCCGCATTCGGTAATCTTTGACGAGGCCGAGAACCGTCTTCACGCGCAGAAAGCCGTCATGCGCTGGTGTCTGGGCGCATGAGCGACGGCCCCCGCATCGTTGTTGCGGGCGCGGGGGCGGTGGGCTGCTTTGTCGGCGGGCTGCTGGCGGGGGCGGGCCATGCCGTGACCCTGCTGGCGCGGCCCCGCATTCAGGCCGAAATCCGCACCCATGGGCTGACCCTGACGGATTTCGGCGGCATGGCGCGCTACCTCTCGCCGGATGATCTGAGCCTCGCAGGGGATGAGACCTGCCTGCGCGATGCCGATATCGTGCTGGTCACGGTCAAATCGCGCGACACCGAAGACATGGCCCGGCTGATCGCCCGCCACAGCGCGCCGGGCGTGCAGGTCATCAGCCTGCAAAACGGCATGGGCAACCGCGCGGCCTTGGCCCGGCACCTGCCGCAGCATGATCTGCGCGCGGGGCTGGTGCCGTTCAACGTCGTGGCCATGGGGCAGGGCTGCTACCACCGGGCAAGCTCGGGCGATCTGGTGATCGAGGCGGGCCCGGCTGATCTGGCCGCGCGGCTGTCGCTGCCGGACCTAAAGGTAGAGGAACGCGCCGATATCACCGCCCTGCAATGGGGCAAGTTCCTGATGAACCTCAACAATGCCCTAAACGCTTTAAGCGGTCTGCCGTTGCAAGCGCAGTTGCAGGATCGGGCGTGGCGGCGTCTGATGGCCGATCAATGGGCCGAGGCGCTGGCGGTTCTGCGCGCCGACAAGATCCGCCCCGCCATGACCACGCCGATCCCGGCGCGGCTGGTGCCGACACTCCTGCGCCTGCCGACGCCGATTTTCACCCGAGTCGCTGCGGCCATGTTGCAGATCGACCCGCAGGCGCGGACCTCCATGGCGCAAGACCTCGCCGCGCGCCGCCCGACCGAGATCGATGCGCTTCAGGGCGAGGTGCAGCGCCGCGCAAGGGCGCTTGGCCGGGCGACGCCGGTGACGGATACGGTGCTGCGGGTGATGGGCTGGGCAGAGCTTGCGGATGAAGGGCTGCCGCATCTGCCGGTCACCGCCCTTCGGGCCGAAATGGCGGCAGGGCAGGACCGGCAAGAGGGGTGAGGCGCGCCCGCGCCTGACCTTAGTTCACAAAGGCGTTGAGCACCCAAAAGACGATGCCAGAGAGCAGCGCCGCTGCGGGCACGGTGATCACCCAAGCCGCGACGATGGTCATGAAATGCGAGCGGCGCACCAGCTTGCGGCGGCGGCGCTCCTCCTTGGCGATACGCTTGACCTCACCGGTCTTGGCCCCGATCCGGCGCAGGCGGCGTTCCATATGCCATTCGCGGTAAAAGCCCACGCCAAAGACCCCGCCCACGGCGATATGGGTGGAGGACACGGGCAGGCCCAGCCAGCTTGCCACGATCACCGTGATCGCCGCCGAAAGCGCCACGCAATAGGCGCGCATCGGGTTCAGTTTGGTGATCTGGCTGCCGACCATGCGGATCAGTTTCGGCCCGAACAGGAACAGACCGAAGGAGATGCCGAAGGCCCCGATGATCATCACCCATGTGGGGATGCTCACCTTATCCTCGAAACCGCCGAACTCGGTCGCATGGACGATCGCCGCCAGAGGGCCGACCGCATTGGCCACATCATTGGCCCCATGGGCAAAGCTGAGCAGCGCGGCGGAGAGGACCAGCGGCAGGCCAAAGAGCGTTTTGACCGAGCGGTTGCGGTTCTCCATCCCTTCCGAGGCGCGGCGGATCAGCGGGGCGGAGATGGCATAGACCACCAGCCCGGTCACAAGCCCGATGATCAGGGCGACCGGCATGTCGATGCTGATGATCTTTTTCAGCCCCTTGAGCGCCAGATAGGCGGCAAAGACCCCGGCCATTAGCCCCACCAGCACCGGCACCCAAGTGCGCGATGCGGCGATCTTGTCATCTTGGTAGAGGATGCGCGCCTTGATGAAGGCCAAGAACATCGCCGCCACGGCGCCGCCCAATACGGGCGAGATCACCCAGCTTGCGGCGATCATGCTCATCGAACTCCAGTTCACCGCGCCAAGGCCTGCCGCCGCGATGCCCGCGCCCATGACCCCGCCGACGACCGAATGGGTGGTCGAGACCGGCGCGCCGACCCATGTGGCAAGGTTGACCCAGAGCGCAGAAGAGACCAGCGCGGCCATCATCGCCCAGATGAAGATGCGCGTGTCCGCAACACTCGCCGGGTCGATGATGCCCTTGGAAATGGTCGAGACGACATCGCCGCCCGCCAGAAGCGCCCCGGCGGATTCGCACAGGGCCGCGATGACGATGGCGCCGCCCATGGTCAGCGCGTTGGCCCCCACGGCGGGGCCCATGTTGTTGGCCACATCATTCGCGCCGATGTTCACCGCCATATAGGCACCGAAAACCGCCGCTGCGATCACGACAAAACTGGAGGGCTGCTGCCCGAAGAATACCGCCGCAACGGCACCTGCCACCACGATAAAGGCCAGCGCGATGCCCGGCGCCACGAGGGGGCGGGCGACATAGGTCGCGGCCAGTTCGACTTGCGAAATGCGGTTGAGGTCCTTGTCCAGTGTCTTCCACTGGCTGCCCTGCGGTTCCGTTGCCATTCCTGTATGATCTCCCAACGATCCTAACGTTCAGCGGGGGGTGACATAAGGCTATCGAGGGCGCAAGTCACCCTGTCACAAAATTGTAACATCCCGAAACGGGCAATATTGGCGGTAGGGCAAGGGCAATATGGCACCGGACAGTTGCCCGGTGCCGAAGGGGCTTAATGGAAGGCGGACAAGATTGCTTTAAGATCAGGCTCATCCACGAGTTCCGATGCCTCTTGCGGGGTGAACCACGCGCGTTTGCGCATGCCCGCTTCGGGATATTCCTCGCTCAGATCGCGGACGCGGGTCAGATAGACCTGTGTGGTCACGGGCACGGTCAAGCCTTCGCCGAGACCCTTGTCATAGTCGAAAATACCCATCGGATCGGATTCGATATCCGCTTTGGTCACACCGGCCTCTTCCCATGCTTCCTGCAAGGCGGCTCCGGCACCGTCCAGCCCGTCGATCGGCCAGCCCTTGGGCAAAATCCAGCGGCCCGTGTCGCGGCTGGTGATCAGCAGGACCTTTTTGCCTGCCTCGGTGTCGCGGTAGCACAGGGCGGCAACCTGCACACGGCGGGGACGTTTGAAAATAGGAAGGACCATATCCTCCCATGCGCGTCTAAATACTTGTGTCATTACAGAACTATGCCTCGGTCGGGTGTTTTTCTTGTTATCGGCACATTATATAGTGTTCCCGAACGCAAATCAAACTGCGGCGCGCCGGATTGGCGGGCTTGGCAGTATGACCGGCTAGAAATGAGGCATGATCGTTATGGCAACTGGCACGCAGGCGGACGGGGGCGCGGCACAGGGCGCAGGCGCCGATATCGGGGTATACGGTCTGGGCACCATGGGCTCGGCACTGGCGCTGAACTTGGCCGACAATGGCTTTACCGTGGCGGTGAGCAATCGTGAGGCAGAGTGGATTGCGCCTTTCCTTGATGAGGCCGGACCGCTGGCCGAGCGTCTGATCGGGGCCGAGCGGCTGGAAAATTTCGTCGCCGCCATCGCCCGCCCGCGCAGCATTCTTTTCATGATCCCCTCCGGCGCGCCGGTCGATGCGATGATCGAGGCGATCAAACCGCTGCTGGATGAGGGCGACACTTTGATCGACGGCGGCAACGCCGATTTCCACGACACCCGCCGCCGCAGTGCCGAACTCGAAGGCACGGGGCTGCATTTCGTCGGCATGGGCGTGTCAGGTGGGGAGGCCGGGGCGCGGAATGGCCCGTCGATGATGGTCGGCGGCAGCGCGCATTCTTGGACCCAGTTCAAACCGATGGCCGAGAAGATTGCCGCGCAATTCGAGGGCACGCCTTGCGTGGCGCATCTCGGCCCCGACGGGGCGGGGCATTTCGTCAAAACGGTGCATAACGGCATCGAATATGCCGACATGCAGATGATCGCCGAAGTCTACGGCCTGCTGCGCGATGCGGGCGGGCAGGGCGCGGTGGAAATTGGCAATCTCTTTGCGGATTGGCGCAAGGGGCCGCTGAACTCCTATCTGATCGAAGTCTCGGCCGCGGCGCTCTTGTCGGTCGACACCCAGACCGGGACGCCGATGGTCGATGTGATCCGCGATCAGGCTGGGCAAAAGGGCACCGGGCGCTGGACCTTGATCGAAGCGCTCAAGATGGGGCAATCGGCCAATACCATCGAAGCCGCCGTCGGCGCGCGTGGATGGTCGAGCGAGAAGTCTGTGCGCGAAATGGCCGAGCCGCTGTTGCCCGAAGGTGTGCAGGACGCGCCGCTGCCCGAAGAGGCGGATCTGGAGATGGCGCTTTTGGCGGGGCGGATCATCGGCCACGCGCAGGGCTTTCGCATCCTTTCGGCGGCGTCGGAGGAGTTTGACTGGTCGCTCGACATGGCGCGTATTTCTGAGATTTGGCGGGCAGGCTGCATCATCCGCTCGGCGCTGCTGGACGAATTCGCCGATGCCTTCCGGGGCGAATTGCCCGGTGGGCATCTGATCCTCGCCCCCGCGATGCGCAAACGCTTGGAAGAGAGCATTCCGGCGCTGCGCCGGGTGGTGGCGGCGGGCGCGTTGCTCGGTGTTGCGCTGCCCGCGCTGTCGGCGGCGCTGGCGTGGTATGACAGCATGCGCCGGGCGCGGGGCACGGCGAATATGATCCAAGCGCAGCGCGATTTCTTTGGTGCGCATGGGTTTGAGCGGATAAGCGAAGAGGGCAAGTTTCACGGGACGTGGACGCCTCTGCCGTAAGAGGGTTTATAGGTCCGGAATCAAGCAAAAGGCGCCGGACCATCGCCTGCCCGCCCGGTCGGGGAGGGGATTTCGCCAGGGGCGGTGTCCTCTGGGTAAAGCGCCCCTAGGCTGCACGATAAAGTGGCATGAACCGACTGAAGCATCGCCACCCCGCGGGCAGCCGATGGTCCTCGTCACGCCTTAGCGAACGGGTCCACCGGATAGCTCACATGCGCCAAATATAACCCCTGCGGCGGGCAGACTGGCCCGCAGGCGGCCCGATCCTTCGCCGCAAGTGCTGCACCCATATCCGCCACGCTCCAAGACCCCGCGCCGACACGCTCCAGCGAACCGACGAAACTGCGCACCTGATTGTGCAGGAAGGACCGCGCGCGCACGTCGAAATGATACTCCGTCCCGGCCATGGTCTCGACCTCAGAAACCTGTAACCGGTCGAGCGTTTTCACCGGGCTTTCCGCCTGACAAACGGTCGAGCGGAAGGTGGTGAAATCATGTTTGCCCACCAAAAGATCCGCCGCCGCCTGCATGGCCGCGACATCTAGACGGTGTTTGATCTGCCAGACCAGCCCCGCTTGATGCACCGCCGGGGCGCGGCGGCTGAGGATGCGGAAGTGGTAGCGCCGCTCAAGCGCCGAAAAGCGGGCGTGAAAATCCTCGGGCACCAGCACGCAATCGGTGATCGCGATGGGCTGCGGCTTGAGGTGATAGTTCAGCGCCTCGCCCAGCCGAAAGGGCGACCAATCGCGGGCCATGTCGCAATGCGCGACCTGCGCCAGCCCATGCACCCCGGTATCGGTGCGCCCGGCGGCGGCGATTGTGTGGTCACCGGGTTCCAGCTTCGCCAAAGCGGCCTCGATCGCGCCTTGCACTGTGGGCTGGTCAACCTGACGCTGCCACCCGTTGAAGGGCGCGCCGTGGTATTCGATTTTCAGGGCATATCTGGGCATGACCGGGGCCTTAGCGCGGGCGGGCGCTTCTGGCAATCCCTGCCTGCCGGCCCTATGTTGAGGCCAAAGAAAGAAGGACGGGCGCAGCTTTGGGTATCACAGGCATTGCCGACGGGATTTGGCGGCAGTTTGAGAATGTCACCGACACGGTGGGCGAGACGTTTTTCGAGCCGGTGATCCGGCTTGGGGTCACGGGGCTTGCGCGCTCGGGCAAGACGGTTTTTATCACCTCGCTGGTGGCCAACCTGCTGGACCGAGGCCGGATGCCGGGGCTGCTCGCGGCCTCAGAAGGGCGGATCGAGGCGGCGTTTTTGCAGCCCCAGCCCGACGATACCGTGCCCCGGTTCGAGTATGAGACCCACCTTGCCGCGCTGACCGGAAAGACGCCCCATTGGCCCGAAAGCACGCGCGCGATTTCGGAACTGCGGCTCTCGCTCAAGGTGCGGCCCAATGGGTTGCTGGCGGGCTTCCAAGGGCCGCGCACGTTGCATCTGGATATCGTGGATTACCCCGGCGAATGGCTGTTGGATCTGGCCCTGATGGATGTCACCTATGCCGAATGGTCGGCACAGGTCATTGAACGCATTGCGTCGCGTGAAGAGGCGGCGGGCTACCGCGCGCTGGCTGAGCGGACCGACCCCCATGCCGAGTTGGAGGAAACCACCGCCCGTAGGCTTGCCGACAGTTTTGCCGACTATCTGCAAACCGCCCGCGCCAATGGCTATTCCGACTGCACGCCGGGGCGCTTCCTACTGCCCGGTGACCTTGCAGGCTCACCGGTGCTGACCTTCGCGCCACTGCCGGGATCGGAAGGCGCGCCGCGCAAATCGCTGATCCGCGAAATGGCGCGGCGGTTCGAGGCCTATAAGAAGCAGGTGGTGCAGCCCTTCTTCCGCGATCACTTTTCGCGGATCGATCGGCAGGTGGTGCTGGTTGACGCGCTTGGCGCGATCCACCAAGGGCCGCAGGCGGTCGAAGACCTGCGCGGCGCCATGGCCGATATTCTGGGCGCGTTCCGGCCGGGGACGAACAACTTTCTGACCACCCTCTTGCGGGGCAAACGGGTTGAGAAAATCCTCTTTGCCGCGACCAAGGCCGACCATCTGCACCACAGCCAGCACCCCCGCCTGAGCGGTATCATGCAGGCGCTGATCCGCGAGGCGCGGGACCGGGCGCAATATGCGGGGGCGGGCACGCGGGCCATGGCCATCGCCAGCCTGCGCGCCACGACCGAAGACGTGATGACCCATGGGGGAGAGCCGCTCGACGTGGTGCGCGGCACGCTTTTGAACGAGGATGAGACGCGCGGGCGGCAGGCGGCATTTTACCCTGGTGAACTGCCCGAAGACCCGGCCCATCTGCTGACCCCCGCACGGCAGGGCGCGCAGGAATGGCTGGGGGCGGATTATCAGATCATGCGCTTTGCCCCGGCTGTGTTGGACCTGCGCCCCGGCGATGGGCCGCCGCATATCCGGCTCGACCGTGCGGCGGAATTCCTGATTGGGGACCGGCTGTGAGCGCGGTTGTGACAGGCCCGGCCACCCTGCGCCCGGCGCAGCCCCTCGACGCAGGCGCCGTGGGCGGCATCATGAGCGATTTCGCCCGAAACACGGCGTGGTTGCCGCGCATTCATACCGGTGCCGAGGATATCGCCCATGCGGATGCAATGATCGCCCGGGGCTGGGTCACGGTGGCCGAGCGGGAGGGCCGCGTGGCCGGTTTCGCAGCCTGCGAGGGCGGCGCGTTGGATGCGCTATTTGTGGCGCAATCGGCCCGGGGGCAGGGCATCGGCTCGGCCCTTCTGGGCGCGTTAAAGACGCGGCATAAGTCGCTGACCTGTTGGACCTTTCAGGCCAATGCCCGGGCCATCGCCTTCTACCGCCAACATGGGTTCGCCGAGACCGCGCGCAGCGATGGCCGCGCCAATGATGAAGGGCTGCCCGATTTGACATTGCACTGGCAAAGGGAGGCCGCCTGATGGCCCGCGGACCGATCCTGTTCGACCTTGAGGAAGACACCAAGCCGCAGCCCTCGGTCGCCGATGCGCCTGCCGTGCCCGAGTTGGACGTCGAGGCGCCGCCGCCCAAGGGCCAAGCGATGCAGATCGCCGCCCGGCTCGCCGCGCGCAAACCGTCGCGCTTGCTGCGGCTGTTCTGGGCGTTGGCGGGGGCATTGGTCACGGCGCTGGTGTCAATCGCGGCTTGGACTTTCGTCACCGACCTGATGGCGCGCTACCCGCTGCTCGGCTGGGCGATGACGCTGCTGATCGGGGCGTTTCTGCTGGTGCTGCTCTTGCTGTCGCTGCGCGAGATGGCGGCCTTTGGACGGCTCGCGCGGCTCGACGGGCTGCGCCATGACGCGGGCGAAGCGCTGGCGCAGGGGGATTTGACCGCCGCGCGCAGCGTCACGGACCGGCTTGAGGCGCTTTACAAACACCGTGAGGATACCCGCTGGGGCCGCGACCGGCTGACGGAGCTGCGGGGCGATCAATTCGATGCCGAAGCGCTTCTGGGGCTGGCTGAGAGCGAGGTTCTGGCCCCGCTGGACCGTGCCGCCACCCGCGAGGTCGAGGCCGCAGCCCGGCAGGTCGCCGCCGTGACCGCGCTGGTGCCTCTGGCGCTGGCCGATGTCGCCGCGGCCCTTAGCAGCAACCTGCGCATGATCCGACGCATTGCGGAAATCTATGGCGGGCGGTCGGGTTTTTTTGGCTCGTGGCGGCTGACCCGCGCGGTGCTGTCGCATCTGGTGGCGACGGGGGCCGTGGCCGTGGGGGATGATCTGATCGAGCCGCTCTTGGGCGGGTCCATCGTCGCCAAGCTAAGCCGCCGTTTCGGCGAGGGGCTGGTGAACGGTGCGCTGACCGCGCGCGTTGGCGTGGCCGCGATCGAGGTCTGCCGCCCGCTGCCCTTTGCCCGCGAAAAACGCCCCGGCGTGCGGGGCATCATCAAACGCGCGCTGACCGGGGTGCTCGGCGAGGGTTAACCGATCACGCTGCCTCGACCGCTTCGCGCACCGCGCGCAGCGGGTGCTGGATCAGGCCGGGCCAAAGCGAGACCTGCAACCCGGGGGCATAGCCCCACCGCGCGGCCTTGGCCGCCTGTCCCTTCGTCATCTGCGTGGCCCCGGCGTAGGTCTGGTTTCCATCCGCAATGCCTTCGGGCAATGCCGCCTCGGGCAGATCGATGAAACGCGCGATCCGGCGCAGGGCGCGGGGGGCGTCGGCGACGATATCCTCGTAACGCAGAACCAACACCGCATGCAGATAGGGCAGGTCATCCAGCATCTGCGCCTGCGCCGCGATCCAATGGTCGATCAACGCCTGCGCCGGGGCATCGACCCATGACGCGACCGAGGCGGCGACGGCCTCAGGGTGGCGCAGGACGACGATGAATTGCGACATGGGAAAAAGTTGTTGCATCAGCCGCATGCGGGTCAGGTTCACCGGCGACTTCTCAACCCGCCATTGCAGGTCCGGGGCAAACCACGGCGCCCAATCCTGCGCCAGCCGGGTCTTCGTCTCCAAACTGTTGAGCGAATGCGCCTCGGTCAGATGTTCCTCAGGGTTGGTCGCGAAATGCATGGGCCGCCCGGATTGCGCCGTATGGGGAAGGGCCCCTTGCAGGTAGACCCCCTCATTCTCGGGCGCCGCCGATCCGGTGATGCCACCCGCGCCGGGCAGGGCATTGGCCAAGCGGTTGACCAGCGAGGTGCCAGAGCGGTGCAGCCCGCCGATGAACAGGTAGCGCGGGGGGATTTCTGAGGGCATCACGACGGCTCTGATTGGGGGAGAGAGAGGCGGGGTTCAATGGCAGGCAGCTAGGACGTCCAACCGCGCTGTCCAGCGATGTATGCATTAACATTTGTTATCGGAACGGATGGGCCGTGGGGGGGGTCACCCCTCCATAAGGAGACCCATTCATGTTCATTTGTCACATTGCCCTCGGGGGCTGCCTCACGGCCCCGTCTGTCAACTATGGCGTGACCGAAGATACCGGCGGTCACATCGCCTATATCTTGGGGGCGGCCCGCGCGCAGGCGGCGCGGGGCGATGTGGATGCGGTGCAGATCGTGACCCGTGCTTTCGATGAACCAAGCCTTGGGGCCGTGCACGCCCAGACCGAGCAGCAGGTCAGCCGCAGCCTGTCGATCCGGCGGCTTTGGACGGCGAAGCGGGGGTATCTGAGCAAGGAAAACCTCGCCGCGGAAATCCCCGCGCTGGTTGAGGCGTTCCTTGAGGACTTGGCGCAGGCCAAACGGCTGCCGGATGTGATCCACGCGCATTTCGCCGATGCGGCGCAATTGGCGCTGGCGGCGCGGGCGCGGTTCGGCATTCCGGTGATCTATACCCCGCATTCGCTGGCCTTGAGCAAATCGGGGGCTAAGGTGGATGCCGCGCGGGTGGCGGCGGAACGGCGCGCGCTGTTGGAGGCCGATGCGGTGGTGCTCTCCTCGCGCGATGAGGCCGAGGTGCAGGTCGCGGCCTATGGGGCGGATGCGCAGGCGCGGGTGCACCGCGTCTCTCCGGGCGTGTCGCTGCGCCGCCCGGCTGAGGCCGGGGCGGGCCGTGCCCTCTTGGCCGATCAGTTGAGCGACCCCGACCGCCCCACTGTGCTCGCCGTGGCGCGCCCCGTGGCCCGCAAGAACCTTGCGACCTTGGCGCGGGTCTATGCGCAAAGCCCCGCTTTGCAGGCGCGGGCAAATCTTGTGATCCTCGCCGGCCAGCATGGCGATGCGCTACAGGCGAATGCAGAAGCCCGCGCGGAGCTGATCCACCTGCGGGAGACGTTGGAAGTGCCGGAACTGCGCGGCAAAGTGGCGCTGCCGCCGAGCCATACGCAGGGCGATGTGGCGGCCCTCTATGACCGCGCGGCGCAGACCGGTGGGGTTTTCGTCAACCTCGCGCTGCATGAGCCCTTTGGCCTGACCATGTTGGAGGCGGCATCGCATGGCCTGCCGGTGGTGGCCACGCGCGAAGGCGGCCCTGCCGATATCGTGGCGGACCTTGGCCATGGTCTCTGCGTGCCGCCGCGTGACATGGATGCGATTGAGGCGGCGCTGTTGAAGCTGTTGGACGATCGCGCGTTCTGGGCCGAGGCATCTGAGGCCGGGCGCGCCCATGTCGGGCGCTACGACTGGTCGAAATGGGCCGAGGACGTGCAGCACATCTGCGAGGATATCCGCTTCGCGGCGCCAGTGACGACGCCTGCGCCGGTCCTGCTGGCCAGCGATATCGACAACACGCTGACGGGCTGTGCACCTTCCGCTGCCCTGTTCGACGCATGGATCGCCCGGGACCGCCCGCTTTTTGCAGTGGCCACGGGGCGCAGCCTGCCGGAAGCACGCCGCATCCTGCGCGATTGGAACCTACCCAGCCCGCGCGTTTTCATCACCTCTGTCGGGACCGAGGTCTATCTGCCCGACGCCGAGGGGCGGTTGTGTCTGGATGAGCGTTTCGCCCAAAAGCTTGACGCCGGATGGGACCGTGCCGGGGTGGAGCGGGCGCTGGAGGACTTCGGCTTTAACTGGCAAGCGCCGGTTGAGCAGCGGCGGTGGAAGCTCAGCGGTTTTGGCGACATGCGCACCGCGCGCCGGTTGGAGCGGCATCTGGCCCGGCGCGGTGCTGCGGCGCAGATCGTGGCCTCGCATGGGCGGCTGATCGATGTTCTACCCTTGGCGGCGGGCAAGGGGCCTGCCGTCTGTGCCGCCGCGCGGCGGTTGGGCATGCCGATGGACCGGGTCGTGGTGGCCGGGGACAGTGGCAATGATTTCGACATGTTGCAGGCGGTGGAGGATGGCCCGGGCCGGGGCATCTTGGTCGGCAATGCGATGGACGGGCTGCGCGAACGCCTAAGCGGCAAACGGCTCTACCACGCCCGCGCGGCCCATGCGGCTGGGGTCTTGGAGGGGTTGGAAACCTTCGGCTTCGCCCTCAACGCGATGGAGCCGCCGGTGAAGATGGTGGCGCAATGACGCGGCCCATCGGTTACTTCGTCCACCATCAGGGGCGCGGCCATGCGGAACGCTGTGCTGCGGTCGTCAACGCGCTGCCCGAGAGCCAGCCGGTGACCGTCTTCTGCGCGAAACCTGACATTTTCCCCGCCTTCACCCGGGCGGTGGAGGTCATCACCCTTCCGTCGCTTTTCGAGGCGACGGGGGCCGAGGACATCAACGACACCACCAGCGCGCCGGATACGGTGCATTGCGCACCGCTTGGCTGGCCCGGCATCCGGCAGGCCATGGCGCAACTGGCCGCTTGGTTCGCCAACGCCAATCCGGTGCTGATGATTAGCGACGTCTCGGCTGAGGTGGCGCAGCTTGCCCGGATTTGTTCGGTGCCGCATGTGAAGGTGCTGCAACACGGTCAGCGCGGTGATCCGGGGCATCAGGCGGCCTATGACGGGGCGGTCGGGCTGCTTTGTCCCGCCGCCAAGGCGCTGGCGCAGCCGGACTGGCCTGCGCGGCATATGGCCAAGACGCATTTCGCCGGGGGCTTGGGCGTCGATGTGAAACGCCCCGATCCCGCGCGGCGGGATAGGTTGCGCGAGAGGCTTGGCGTCGGGGCAGAGCAGCGCATGGTGCTGGTCATGTCGGGCGGGGGCGGCACGGGTTTCGCCTCCGCCCCCTTCGGCATCGCGGCGCGGGCGATGCCCGAGACGGCTTTCATCACCATCGGGCGCATGGCACGCGATTGGCATGCCACCGAGCCTGCCAACCTGCGCCATCACGGCTGGGTCGATAACGCGGCGGATTATCTGGCGGCGGCGGATATGGTCGTGGCCTCGACCGGGAACACCACCTGCCACCAGGTCCTCGCGGCAGAGACCCCGTGGCTTGCCGTGCCGGAGTGGCGCTATTTCGACGAACAGGTCGAAAAGGCCGAGGCGCTAGCGCGGGCGGGGGCGGCGCATCACCTGCCGCATTTCCCGTCTTCCGTCGCGGCATGGCGCCGCGCGATCCAAGACACCTTTGATGCCCATGACCCCGCCCTGCAACGGGCCTTGGTCAACGAGGATGCCGCCACAGAGACGGCCAATTGGCTGATCGGCCTGACCGACCAGCTGCTATCAGAAACACCCAAAGATACCGGAGACTTACATGACGTCGTTCACCCCATCCGTGCCTGAGAATACCACAGTTAGCGCGCTGACGCTCGCGCGGGGGCGGGCGGCGCATCTGCGCAATGTGATCCTTGGCCTGACCCGTCAGACCCGGCAGCCGGATGAGCTGGTGATCGGGGTCATGCAGGACAGGCTTTACGACGACCTGCCGCAGACCGATTTCCCGATCCGGCAGGTTCAGGTGACGGGCAATGAACTGCCGCTGTCGCGCGCGCGCAATACCGTCGCGGCAGAGGCCAAGGGCGACTGTCTGGTCTTTCTCGACGTGGATTGCATCCCGGCGCCGGAACTGATCGCCGATTATATGGGCTATGCGGTGCCGGGCAACGGGCTGATCATGGGCGAGGTCAACTACCTCCCCGCAGGCACGGCTACCGAAGGTTGGAGCTATCCCAAACTGGAAGCCGTCGCCGTGCGCCATTCCGACCGTCAGGGGCCGCCCGCCGAGGGGCTGAAACGCTGCAACGATTACCGCTGCTTCTGGTCGCTCAACTTTGCCATCCACCGCGAAGATTGGGACCGCTCCGGCGGTTTTGACGAGCGTTTCACCGGCTACGGGGGGGAGGATACGGACTTTGGCCGTGAGTTGGACGAACGCGGCGTGCCGATTCACTGGGCGAAGGGCGCGAAGGTCTTTCACCAGCATCACCCGCATTGCATGCCGCCGATCCACCACATCCCGTCGATTCTGCGCAATACCGAGATTTTCGCTGATAAATGGGGCCATCGCACCATGAACCACTGGCTCACCGCCTTTCGCCTGATGGGGCTGGTGGGGAGCGACGGCGACGCGCTGGTGCAGCTGCGCGAGCCGGATGCGGATGACTTCGCGCTCTGCGAGCAGCAGTCGGACCAGCCTTACGCCAATACCGCGCGGGTGCTGCGCTATCTGCGCGGCGAAGAGCGGATCGCGGCGGAATGACCCTGCGCATCGCCATCGTCGGCCATATTCGGCACCCCATCGCCGCCCCCTTCAAGGGCGGGATGGAGGCGTTTACCCACGGTCTTGCCCGGATCTTGGCCGAACGCGGGCATGAGGTGACCCTATTGGCCAGCGAGGACAGCGCGGCGAGCCTGCCGCCGGGGGTGAAGCTGCTGCCGATCTGCGACGCGCATTACGACGCGCGTTTTCCATGGCATGACTTTCACGGCACCGATGCGCTGAACGACCACCTCGACGCCTGCTATGCCCGCGCCGCGCGGCTCTTGCTGGAGGGCGGCTTTGACGTGGTGCACAACAACGCGCTGCACCGCTTCCTGCCGCGCCTGTCGCGGGCGGAACGGCTGCCGATGGTGACCTCGCTGCACATTCCGCCCTTCAAAGTGTTGCGCGGCGCGCTGATGGATGGGGCGGCGCCATGGCATCTGTCCTCCGTCGTTTCGGCCCGGCAGCGCGGCATCTGGTGGCCCGAGGGCGCGCCCGAGACGGCGCATGTGGTGCACAATGGGATCGACCTTGACGAATGGCTCCAAGGCGGGCCGGGGAATGGCAGCGCCGTTTGGGCCGGGCGGATCACCCCGACTAAGGGCACCCATCTGGCGGCAGAGGCGGCGCAGATCGCAGGGGTGCCCCTGCGCATTTACGGCGTGGTCGAGCATCAGGATTACTTTAACGATATGGTAAGACCGCATCTTTATGGCGATGTGGCCTATGTCGGGCATCTGGAAACGGCGGCGCTTGGGGCGGCCTATGGGCGGGCCTCGGTGGCGCTCTTCACCCCGCAGTGGGAGGAACCCTTTGGCCTTGCCGCGGTGGAAGCGATGGCGACGGGCCTGCCTGTTGCCGCGACCCCGCATGGCGCAGTTGAGGAGGTGCTTGGCGAGGCGGGTGTCATCGCGGCGGAAGATAGCGCAGCTGCCCTGGCGCAGGCCTTGCTACAGGCGCGCGATATCCCCGCCGAGGTGCCCCGCGCCCGTGTGGCACGGCTCTTTGATGCGCAGGCGATGGTGACGAAGTTCGAACGGCTCTATCACGCGGCCCGGGCGCAGAGGGATGTCGCGCTGCCGCGTAAAACCTATCCGGCGATTGCTTTGCAGGTGGAAGGTGCGCCGCAGCCTCTGGCAGAGGCGGGCTAAAACGCCGCTTCGGCTTGGGGCATGTAAAGGTAGGCAGGCTCGAACTGGCCCACTTTATGCAGCCCCGCGCGGTCGTGGATCAGCAGTTTGCCGCCCGACACGGCGCAGCAGCCATGTTCGCGCAGCTCACGCAGGGTGCGGCTGACATGGACCGAGGTGAGGCCGGTGGCATCGGCGATATCGGTCTGGCGCAGGCTGAAGGGCAGGCTCTCACGCTCCATCCCATGGGCGGCGGTCATGCGGGCATCGAATTCGCTCAGGAAATTCGCTACCCGCGCCAGCGCACGCATGGCGCTGTTGCGCATCACCCAATGGCGGTGGATGGAGGCATCGACTAAGGTCATCAGCCAGAGTTTCCGGGCCATCTCAACATCGCCATTGAGCAACTCGCGCAGCGGCTCATGCGAGATGATGGCGACATGGGTATCGGTCAGCGAGATCACATCATGGTCGAGTTGCTTCAGCGGGAAGGCGTGCAGATCGACAAACTCACCGGGGAATTGGAGGGCGACGAAGGTGCTGCGGGCACGCTGTCCGCGCGGCACGCTGCGGGCGATCAACCCATCGAGCAGCAGCAGGCTGTGATCCAGAAAATCACCCCTGCGGCTGATCACGGTTCCGGGCGTGAAACGCTTGTGCTGGGTCATCAGCGGCGCAAGCTTGGCCCATTGCGCGCCGCTCAGATGGTCGACCATGCCCGACGGTTTTACGGCCATATCGTGATAAAAGGTGTCTTTGATGGTCACACGCAGGTCTTTCTGCCCATTAGAATTGTCGCGGTTTCCCCTAAACGGAGCCCGCGGAAATAAAGCTTTGTCGAATACCTTATGATGCTGTATTCGCCGAAAAATTCAAGCGAAGGCCGGGGATCATAAAAAATGTTAAGTCCGGCAGGCGGCGGCTCTGGCGGTGTTTTCAGCCCCGATTGTCGCGCGTCTTCCGGGGCTTGTCGGGGCAGGGGGGGCTGTTTATAAGCGGGCCCATGACACGCCTCACCGCGATCATTATTCGAATTATATTCCCGGCGCTCTAAGCAATTGAGACGCCGGGCCGAGGTGCTTGAGCCATTCGCACCGACCGAGATTGAATAACCCCCCAAATGCCTAAAGGACGCCCCCCATGTGCGCCGAGACCCCCGACTACAAAGCCACGTTGAACCTGCCCAAGACCGATTTCCCCATGCGCGCCGGACTGCCCAAGCGCGAGCCCGGCTGGTTGGAGCGTTGGGAAAAGATCGGCGTCTATGACCGCCTGCGCGAGAAAGAGGGGCGGGAGCCTTTCACCCTGCATGACGGCCCGCCCTACGCCAACGGCAACCTGCACATCGGCCACGCGCTGAACAAGACGATCAAGGACATGATCGTGCGCTCCCACCAGATGATGGGCTATGACGCGCGCTACATCCCCGGTTGGGACTGCCACGGCCTGCCGATCGAGTGGAAGATCGAAGAGCAGTACCGCAAGAAGGGCCGCGACAAGGATCAGGTGCCGATCAACGAATTCCGCGCCGAATGCCGCGACTTCGCCGCCAAATGGGTCGACGTGCAGCGCGAAGAGTTCAAACGCCTCGGCATCACCGGCAACTGGGAAAATCCCTATCTGACCATGGACTTCCATGCCGAGCGGGTGATCGCCGAGGAATTCATGAAGTTCCTGATGAACGGCACGCTTTATCAGGGCTCCAAGCCCGTGATGTGGTCGCCTGTCGAGAAGACCGCGCTGGCCGAGGCCGAGGTCGAGTATCACGACAAGGAAAGCTTCACCGTCTGGGTGAAGTTCAAAGTCGTGGGCACCGACAGCGAGTTGGACGGCGCCAAGGTGGTGATCTGGACCACCACGCCTTGGACCATGCCCTCGAACAAGGCCGTGGTCTACGGCGAGGGCATCTCCTACGGCCTTTACGAGGTTACCGGCACGCCCGAGGAATGCTGGGCCAATGTGGGCGACCGTTACCTCTTGGCCGACGATCTGGCCGCCGACGTGCTGGGCCGGGCGCGGCTGGAAAATGGCATGTGGCGCCGGGTGCGCGGCGTGAGCAACGATGAGTTGGCCAAGGTCTCGCTCCAGCACCCCTTCGCGGGGGCCGAGGGCGCAAACGGCGAATGGGACGATCTGCGCGACTTCCGTGCCGCCGATTTCGTGACCTCGGACGAGGGCACCGGCTTCGTGCATTGCGCGCCCTCGCACGGTCTAGAGGAATATGAGCTTTACCGCGATCTGGGTATGCTGCCGCAGGTCATCACCTACAACGTGATGGAAGATGGCCGCTTCCGCGACGATCTGCCGTTCTTCGGTGGCAAGGCGATCCTCAAGCCGAACGGCAAGGAGGGCAACGCCAACAGCGCCATCATCGACAAGCTCGTGGAGGTCGGCGGCCTGCTGGCACGCGGCAAGATCAAGCACAGCTATCCGCACAGCTGGCGCTCTAAAGCGCCGGTGATCTACCGCAACACGCCGCAGTGGTTCGCCGCCATCGACAAGGAGGTCGGCGACGGTCTGGACCAGAACGGCACAACCATCCGCGAGCGTGCGCTCACTTGCATCGACAAGGTCAACTGGGTGCCGAAATCGGGCCGCAACCGTCTGCATTCGATGATGGAGGCGCGGCCCGATTGGGTGCTGAGCCGCCAGCGCGCCTGGGGCGTGCCGCTGACCTGCTTCGTGCGCAAGGGCGTGGCGCCCACGGACGAGAACTTCCTGCTGCGCAACGACGCAGTGAACCAGCGCATCACCGAGGCTTTCGAGGCCGAGGGGGCAGACGCTTGGTATGCCGAAGGCGCGAAAGAGCGGTTCCTCGAAGGGATCGTCGACCCGGCGGAGTTCGATCAGGTGACAGACATCCTCGACGTCTGGTTCGACAGCGGCTCGACCCATGCCTTCACCCTGCGCGACCGTGAGGACGGCACCGAGGATGGCATCGCCGATGTCTATATGGAGGGCACCGACCAGCACCGCGGCTGGTTCCATTCCTCGCTCTTGCAATCCGTCGGCACCACGGGCCGCGCGCCCTATCGCAACGTGGTGACCCACGGATTCACGCTGGACGCCAAGGGCATGAAGATGTCCAAGTCCATCGGCAACACCATCGTGCCCGAGAAGATCGTGCAGCAATATGGCGCCGATATCCTGCGGCTCTGGGTGGCGCAGACCGATTACACCGCCGACCAGCGCATCGGGGATGAGATCCTCAAGGGCGTCGCCGACAGCTATCGTCGCTTGCGCAACACCATGCGCTACATGCTGGGCGCGCTGAGTGACTTCTCCGAGGCGGACCGCGTGGACCCGGCAGAGATGCCGGAGCTTGAGCAGTGGGTGCTGCACCGGGTGGCGGAACTCGACAAGGTGGTGCGCGACGGTTTCGCGCGTTTCGACTTCCAGGGCGTGTTCCAAGCGGTCTTCACCTTTGCCACCGTCGATCTCTCGGCCTTTTACTTCGATATCCGCAAGGACGCGCTTTACTGTGACGGCGACACCCTGCGCCGCCGCGCCGCGCGCACGGTGCTGGATATCCTCTTCCACCGTCTGACCACTTGGCTGGCCCCGGTGCTGGTCTTCACCATGGAAGAAGTCTGGCTGGAGCGCTTCCCGGGCGACGACTCCTCGGTGCATCTGGTCGACATGCCCGAGACGCCCGAAGCATGGTTGAACCCGGAACTGGCGGCGAAATGGGCCAAGGTTCGCGCCGCGCGCCGGGTGGTAACCGCAGCGCTTGAAGTGCAGCGGACCGAGAAGGTGATCGGCGCGTCGCTAGAGGCGGCCCCCGTGGTACATGTCGACGACGCGGCGCAGCGGGAGGCGCTAGAAAGCGTGTCCTTCGAGGATGTTAGCATCACCTCAGACATCACCGTGACCGGCGATCCTGCACCTGCCGAGGCTTTCCGCATGCCGGAGACCGATGGCGTGGCTGTGGTGTTTGAAAAGGCCGAGGGCGCGAAATGCGAGCGCTGCTGGAAGGTGTTGCCGGATGTCGGCACGCATGAATATCCCGGCGTCTGCGGGCGCTGTGATGAGGCAGTTCGTGAGGCATTGGCGGAAGCCTGAGGCGTTTTTAGTGAGTGATCAAACGGGCGTCGGGAAAACCGGCGCCCGTTTTCGTTTGTCAGGTCGCCAATGCCCCGCCCGTGGGAACTACGGGCATCGCCCTCCCTCCCTCCGGAGGGCGATTTTGCAGCGTTTGCGCAATTCGCACCTTTAGCGTCTCTTGCAAGTCCACACCCGCCAGATAGGTAGTGTCGCCCCCCAGGGAGGGCGATGCCCTCCGCACTCTTTCGCAGGCGTGAATTCTGGCGCAGAGTAGGGCGATGAAACAGGCCTCTCTCTCCACGCCCTTCGGCGATCTGATCGTCACTGAAGAAGACGGTTCAATCACGGCGCTCGGCTGGGGGCAGGCGGCGGGGCAAGACCGCTCGGAGGTGCTCGACACCGCTCTAAGGCAGATTAACGAATACGTGACAGGCCAGCGCCAGCGCTTTGACCTGCCGCTGCGCGTCACCGGCAGCGATTTCCAGCGCGCGGTCTGCGCTGCCATCGCGGCCATTCCCTTCGGCCACACCCGCACCTACGGCGAGATTGCCCGTGACCTCGGCGTGCCAGCGCAGGCCGTGGGTGGGGCCCGTGGCGGCAATCCGATCCCGATCCTCATCCCCTGCCACCGCGTCATGGGTGCCAAGGGGCTCACCGGTTTCAGCGGCGCGGGCGGGGTCGAGACCAAGGTCGCCCTGCTGCGCCATGAAGGCGCGGCGGGGCTGTTGATTTGAGGAGCTAAGGCGGGTTCAGTCGTCGCCCGACGGGATCAACTGCTGCGCGGCACCAGCGCAGATCAGGTAGACAGAGGTGATCACCAGACCCCAATGCGCCCAGCTTTCGGGGTGGAAGTTCACCCAAGCGGACCAGCCCGCGAAGAAGGTCCAGGCCAGCGCCATGGGCAGCGTCACGGGACGCCAACGCTCAGTCCGGACGGGGTGGACGAATTTGATCGGCAGAAACATCGCTGCGGCAAGGATCGTGACCACGATCAGGCTGATCCACCACTCGGGCTGCAAGGCAAAGAGCACCAGCACCAGCATGTTCCAGCAGCCGGGGAAGCCTTTAAATGAATTATCCTTTGTTTTCATGCGCGTGTCAGAGAAATACATGACACTGGCGAAGGTGATGATAATGATCATCGCCCAACCGCTCCAGCCATCCATCAGCCCCGAGGTAAAGAGCGCGAAGGCCGGGATGAAGACATAAGTCAGATAATCGATGATCAGATCCATCAAGACGCCATCGAACTCGGGCGCGTTGGTCTTCACGTCATATTTGCGCGCCAGCGGCCCGTCGATGCCATCGACGAAAAAGGCGATCACCAGCCACAGGAACATGAGGTCCCATTTCTCTTCAACGGCGGCGAGCATGGCGAGCATCGCCAGCACGGCTCCGGTGGCAGTGAAAAGGTGAACGAAGAGGGCGCGCATCTGTATGGTCATGCGTCTGCATCGCAAATCCGCCGAGGGGATGCAAAGGAAACTCTGGGCCCGATGGCAAAAACCAGCGTAGCGGGGACAGGGCGGGACGGCTATGCTTGACGCGATCGGCGGCGGGCACAGGAAATATGGCCAAGTCCCGCGCACCGGGTTGACGGCTACCGCGATTCCCCTTAAAGCCAGCGAACCAATTCAGGGTCGGCTATGCGCGGCCCCCACGTTATGTGTGTTTCCGGATCGCTGGAAAGACACAACAGCAAAAGGATGAACCCATGTCGCGCCGTTGCGAATTGACCGGAAAAGGCCCGATGACGGGCAACAACGTAAGCCACGCCAACAACCGTACACGCCGTCGGTTCCTGCCGAACCTCAACGACGTGTCGTTGCAGTCCGAAGCACTGGGCCGCGCGTTCAAGCTGCGCATCTCTGCCGCAGCCCTGCGCAGCGTTGACCACCGTGGTGGTCTGGACAAGTTCCTGGCAAAAGCCAAAGACGTTGAACTGTCGGACAACGCGTTGAAAATCAAAAAGGCCATCGCGAAATCCAGCGCGACTGCCGATGTGCTGAGCTAAGGCTTACCGCATAGAGATTGGGGCCTCGATCCGAAAGGATCGGGGCCTTTTTCGTTTCGGGCTTAGGAATTTGTTGGGGTTTCCTGCCTATCAGGGGCTAGGGCCGTGGCGGCTCGGGGTAATTTTCTTGCGCAGGGGCATGTATTTATTCGGGAAACCTTCGACAGGCGCGCTAATTGATCTTCCGACAATTGTTGTTCTGACCATGCTACCTGCCGAGCGGGGTTCAGACAGTGCATCAAGATCGGAGACCCCATGACCGACCCCACAACCGGCACGCCCAGTTCCACTACGCCACCCGATACGAATGAGATTGAGACTGATTTCGAGGTCGGCCAAGACAATATCGACGGATCCCTCGGCCCGTTGGGTTTTGACATTCACAACCCGGTCTTCATGGTCTCGGGCCTGACGGCGGTGGCCTTTGTGCTGCTGACCATGCTCTTCCCGGATCAGGCCGGGGTGGTCTTCCTCGCGGTTCGCGATTTCGCCACGACCAAGCTGGATTGGCTGTTCATGATCATCGTGAACATCTTCGTTCTGTTCTGTATCGCGCTGATCTTCATGCCGATTTCGAAGGTCAGGCTCGGCGGGCAAGAGGCCGTGCCGGAATATTCCTATCTGGCGTGGTTCGCCATGCTTTTTGCCGCGGGCATGGGGATTGGCCTGTTGTTCTTTGGCGTGCTCGAACCGGTGTACCATATGAACGTCTCCGGCCCGCTGGGGGTGCCCCTGCCGATTGCCGAGGATGGGTCGATCATTCCCGAGAATGTGGAGGCTGCCCGCGCCATGGGTCTTGCGGCGACCTTTTATCACTGGGGGCTGCACGGTTGGGCGGTCTATGCGATCATGGCGCTGGCCTTGGCGCTCTTCACCTATAACAAGGGGCTGCCCTTTTCGATCCGGTCGTGTTTCTACCCGCTGCTCGGTGATCGGGTCTGGGGCTGGCCGGGGCATATCATTGATATTCTGGCGGTTTTCGCGACGCTCTTTGGTCTTGCGACATCGCTTGGCCTTGGTGCGCAGCAGGCCAATGCGGGGTTCAACTTCGCTTTCGGGCTTGAGATTTCGACCAATGTGCAGGTGATCATCATTCTCTTGGTGACCGCCGTGGCGCTGGTGTCGGTCTGGCGCGGGCTGGACGGCGGGGTAAAGATCCTGTCTGAGGTGAATATGATCGTGGCGGTCCTGTTTTTCCTCTTCGTGCTTTTCGTCGGCCCGACGCTGGTGGGGCTGGACGGGTTCTGGACCGGTCTGTTGGCCTATACGCAAGAGATCATCCCGCTCTCCAATCCCTTCGGCCGGGAGGATGATTCCTACCGTGAGGGTTGGACCGCGTTCTATTGGGCGTGGTGGGTTTCTTGGGCGCCTTTCGTGGGCATGTTCATCGCGCGCGTCTCGCGCGGGCGCACGGTGCGGGAGTTCATCATCTGCGTGTTGCTGATCCCGTCGCTGATCATCTTCATCTGGATGGGCGTTTTTGGCGGCATCGCGATTGACCAGATCCTTGCCAGCCCCGAGACATCGCTGGTCAAAGCCAATGTGATCGACAGCTATTCGCCGGAACTCTCGCTTTTCGGGATGCTGAATGAGCTTCCCTTTACCAAGATCGCCTCGACCATCGCGATCCTTCTGGCGTTGGTGTTTTTCGTCACCTCCTCGGATTCGGGGTCGCTGGTTGTCGATACGATCACGGCGGGGGGCAAGATTGATGCCCCGGTGCCGCAGCGCATCTTCTGGTGCATCGTCGAAGGGTTGATCGCCATCGTGCTGCTGATCGGCGGCGGGCTCTCGGCGCTACAAGCCGGGGTCACGGCGACCGGGGTGCCCTTCGCGATCCTGATGCTGGTGATGTGTTACACGATCTACAAGGGGCTGCGCAGCGAACCGCGCTGACCACCAAGGGCGCGCTGTGCCTCAGCGGCGCGCCTCAAGCACTTCGGCCACCCATTCCGGCACTGTCTGGCTGGCGGGCCCGATGCGATGTTCGGCGAACTGATTGCCCACGGCGGAGCGTTCGAGGTTGAACTCAATCGTATGCGCCCCGGCGCGGCGCGCTTCGGCGACGAAACCGGCGGCGGGGTAGACATTGCCCGATGTGCCGATGGCGGCAAAGATATCCGCTTCGGCCAGATGATCGAAAAGCGCGTCCATCTCATAGGGCATTTCGCCGAACCAAACGATATCGGGCCGCGCGGCGGGGGCACCGCAGGCGGGGCAGGGATCGCCCGGTGCCATGACCATGGGCGCGGGCCAGCGGTGATCGCAAGCGGCGCAGAGCGCACCTTTGAGCGCGCCATGCATATGCATGACCTGCCGCGAACCGCCCTGTTCGTGCAGATCGTCGACGTTTTGGGTGATCACCACCACCTCGCCGTTCAACTCGGCCTCCAGCCGTGCGAGGGCGCGGTGCGCGGCGTTGGGGGCCACTTCGGCGGCCTGCGCGCGGCGGGCGTTGTAGAAGTCGACCACCAGTTTGGGGTTGCGGGCGAAACCTTCGGGCGTCGCCACGTCTTCGACCCGGTGCTGCGCCCAGAGGCCATCTGAGGCGCGGAAGGTCTCAAGCCCGCTTTCGGCAGAGATGCCCGCGCCGGTGAGGATCACGATCTTGGTCATGGGGCATTATTCTCCGATAGGGTCCATGTCTTCAAGCAGGTGAAAGCCGTCGGCCAGCCAGGGCAATTGCGCGATGGCGGGGGCGATCATATGGGTCTGCATCAACTGCCGCAGGGTCTGGGCGATGTCGCGCGGCACGGGGCCGGACCATTCCGCGCCCGCGAAGAGAGAGATGGTGCGCGCAGGCGGTTGGGCCTGTGCCGCCGCGGGCAGGGGCTGCGCGGCGAGGCGGTCGTGAAAACGGGCGGCCCGCATGTATCCCAAGGGGGTGGTCATCGCCCAGCCGATACCGCGGGCCACCATGGCCATCAGCGCCAGATGGCTGCCAATCTCGAAACGGGCGGGCAGGCTATGGCCCTCAGACGCAAGATGCGCCTCGATCTGCCGCGCGATCAATTGATCGGCGGCATAGCGCAGGAACGGCAGGTCGGTGGCGCCGCGCAGCAGGGCGTCGGGATCGGCGGAGGTGCCCTCAGGGGTGACGAGGATAAACGGATCGCGGGCCAGCGGGTATTCCAGAACCCCCGCCATCGGCCCGTTAATCTGCGCCGAGAGTGCCATATGCAGGCTTTTGTCGCGCAGCGCCTCGGCCAATTCATTGCTGCCTGCGGTGATCATCCGAAAGCGGCATCCGGTCAGGCTGTCGCCAAGGATCGTGGCAAGGCGCGGGGTCAGGTCATCATCGAAATCGTCGATCACGCCGAGGTTTAGCGCCTCCAGATGGGCCAAATCCATCACCGTGACTTCGCTCTGCGCTTGGCGCAATTCGCTGAGCGCCTGTTCGGCCCGGCGCAGGAACATCTGCCCGGCTGGGGTCAGTCGCATGGGGCGGCGGGTGTGATCGACCAGTTCCGCGCCGATGGCCGCTTCGAGGTTGCGCATCTGCTGGCTGACGGCCGGCTGGCTGAGCCCCGTGGCCTCGGCCGCCTGCGCCACCGACCCGCTCCGCGCCAGCGCCTCAAACACTTCGATGCCCCGCAGGGTGATGCCCTTGTTCAGCATATGGTCCCATCTCTTTCGGATCTTGTGAAACCATGGGCGGCTCGGGTCAAGCCTTTGCCCAAGCAAGCGGCAGCTCCTCGGGCGGTTCCATGAAAGCGGTGCTGCCGGTCTTGAAGCCATCGGTAAAGCTGCGCAGACTGCGCGAAAACGAGGAGCCTTTTGAATGAAAATCGCCACAGCCGCCTATCCGCTCGATGTTCTGACATCATGGGCGCAGTACGAAGACAAGCTGGCCCATTGGGTCGCCGAGGCGGCGGTGCAGGGGGCGGAACTGCTGGTTTTTCCTGAATATGCGGCGATGGAACTGGCGACGCTCGACGGGGCCGAGGTGGCGGGCGATTTGGAACGTTCGCTCTTTTCGGTGTCGGACAAGCTTGAGGAGACGGACCGGCTGCATGTGAAACTCGCCGCCGAGCATAATGTGCATATCGTGGCAGGCTCTGGCCCTGCAGCGACTCAGAGTCGCCCGGTGAACCGTGCCCGGCTGATCACGCCCACGGGGCAGATCGGCGTGCAGGACAAGCAGATCATGACCCGTTTCGAGCGCGAGGAATGGGGTGTGATCGGGGGCAATGCGCTTCAGGTCTTTGACACGGCGATTGGCAAGATCGGGATTCTCATGTGCTATGACAGCGAGTTTCCTTTGCTGGGCCGTGCGCTGGCGGAATGTGATGTGATCTGCGTACCCAGTGTCACCGAAACGCTCGCGGGCTATTGGCGCGTGCGCATCGGCTCCATGGCGCGGGCGCTGGAGAATCAGTGTATCACCGCCATGTCCTCGGTCGTGGGCAAGGCCGATTGGTCCGAGGCTTTGGGGCAATCCTATGGCGCGGGCGGGATTTTCTGCCCTCCGGATCGCGGCTTCCCGCCCACGGGGATTTTGGGTGTGCGTGAGGTCAACGCCCCCGGCTGGACCGTGGCCGACGCCGATTTGGCGCAGGTCGCCGAGGTGCGCGCGGATGGTATCGTGCTCAACCGAAGGGACTGGCAAGACCAGATTGGCCGCGACGGAAAGGCGATAAACGTCGCTTTGCGCTGAATCCCCCTTGAAAAAGCGCGAAAATGCGCCCATTTAAGCCTGCGCCCTCGTTTTGGAGGGTTTTGTGCTCAAGGAGAGACCATGGCCAAGGAAGATACGCTCGAATTTCCCGGTGTCGTGAAGGAACTCCTGCCTAACGCGACGTTTCGGGTCGAGCTGGAAAACGGCCATGAGATCATCGCGCATACGGCAGGCAAGATGCGGAAAAACCGCATCCGTGTTCTGGCTGGCGACAAGGTTCAGGTGGAAATGACACCCTATGATTTGACCAAGGGTCGGATCAACTATCGCTTCAAGTAAGCGGCACCGCGTTCGCGCGTTGCGCGGCGCAGGCGGGGCCGTGCGCGGCCCCGACCGGGCCGCCGGCCTCAGGCAAAGAGGCCCATAAGATGCAATTCATTCTTGGATCAGGATCGCCGCGCCGGTTGGAGCTTTTGGCCCAGATCGGCGTGACCCCCGATGCCATTCGCGCCCCCGACATCGACGAGACGCCCCATAAGGCCGAACTGCCGCGCCCCTATTGCGCCCGTATGGCGCGCGAGAAAGTGGCGGCGGTGCCCGCGGGCGCGGATGACATCGTGCTTTGCGCCGATACCACCGTGGCGCTTGGCCGGCGTATTCTCGGCAAGCCCGAGGATGAGGCCGAGGCCGAAGCCTTTTTGCGGCTGATGTCGGGCCGTCGGCATAAGGTGGTTACCGCCGTCGCCGTCAAACGTGGCGACAAGCTGTGGCAGCGCGATGTGCAAAGCAGCGTGAAGATGAAATCCCTGTCCGAGCCCGAGATTCGCCGCTACCTCGCCACCGGCGATTGGCGCGGCAAGGCGGGCGGCTACGGCATTCAGGGCCCCGCGGGCGCGTTGATCCCTTGGATCAGCGGGTCATTCACTGCAATCGTCGGCCTGCCATTGGCCGAGGCTGCGAACCTGCTGCAAGCGGCAGGCTACCCATTTGACGGAAGGACGCCATGAAGGGCCGTACGATTATTCTCGACCATCTCGGTGATATCGAAGCCGCCGCCCTGATGGTGGACGGCAAGCTGGATGACTTTCTGATCGACAGCGACGGGCCGCGCGTCGGCACCGTTTATCGTGCGATTGCGGATCGTCCGGTGAAGGGGCAGGGGGGCATGTTCCTAAGGACCCCCGATGGCCCGGCGTTTCTGCGCCAGATCAAGGGGCTGGCCCCCGGTCAGACGATTCTCGTGCAGGTCTCGGGCCATGCCGAGCCGGGCAAGGCGATCCCGGTGACCAATAAGCTGCTCTTCAAGTCGCGCTATGCCATCGTGACGCCGGATGCGCCGGGGCTGAACATCTCGCGCTCGATCAAAGACGAGGAAGAACGCGACCGGCTGCTCGAAATCGCCCATGAGGTGGCGGGCGGGGCCGATCTGGGCCTGATCCTGCGGTCCTCCTGCGCCGGTGCCGATGCCGAGGATATCGCCGAGGATATCGCCAATATGCTGAGCTTGGCGGATACCGTGGCCAATGATGACGCGCAACAGATGGAGGTGCTGAGCGAAGGCGACGGCCCGCACCTGCTCGCTTGGCGCGACTGGACCGCGCCCGCCGAGGTGGTGACCGAGGCCGGCGGCTTTGACGACCACGGCGTTCTGGAAGAGCTCGACCGCGTGGCCTCGGCGCAGGTGCCGCTCGGCGGCGGCGCGTCGATCTTTGTGGAGCCGACACGCGCGCTGGTTGCGGTCGATGTGAACACCGGCAACGATGCCTCGCTCGCCGCCGGGGTGAAGGCCAATATGGCCTGTGCCAAAGCGCTGCCGCGTGCCCTGCGTCTGCGCGGGCTTGGCGGGCAAATCACGCTCGACCTTGCGCCCATGCCCAAGAAGGACCGCCGGACGTTTGAAAGCGCCCTGCGCGCCGCTTTCCGCGCCGACGATGTGGATACGACGCTGGTCGGCTGGACGCCTCTGGGCCATTACGAGCTGCAACGCAAACGTGCCCGTCCGGTGCTGGCGGAGGTGCTGGCAGGGGCAGGCCAATGAGCTGCCCGATCTGCAAAGCCGAAACCGTCAAGGCGCATCGCCCCTTCTGCTCGCGCCGCTGCGCCGACATCGATCTGGGCCGCTGGTTCAACGGCAGCTACGCCGTCCCCTCGCGCGACCCCGAAGACGTGGAAGCCGCCATTGACGCCGCCGAAGCGGCACAAGACCGTCCCGCAAAGCCCCATTAACACAGGAAAATTTGCGTTTTTTGAAAAGAAGTGGGTTTCAGGGCAAAATGGGGCTGGACACCCCGCGCCACAGGTCCTAGAACCCGCTCACCCGACCTCGAAAGAGGTGACCCGTGCCCGGGTAGCTCAGGGGTAGAGCAGTGGATTGAAAATCCTCGTGTCGGTGGTTCGATTCCGCCCCCGGGCACCATTTTTACCAAAACGGACAGACCGTAACCCTCGCTGCCCAACGCGCGTGATTTCCCTCACAACGGAACCCGCTCCACCTGCCCAACGTTGTTCCCCTACCTAGATAGAGGAGAGCACCCATGGCAAATGACGACCAAGCAAAAGGCAAGGCGAAAGACATCGGTGGCAAGCTGAAAGAAGAAGCCGGCGATGCCACGGGTAACGAAGACCTGAAGCACGAAGGTCAGGCCGATCAGGCCGAAGGCAAAGTGCAAAAGGGTGTCGGTGACGCCAAGGACAAACTATCCGATTGATTGCAAAAGCGCGCCTCTTCTCGGAGGCGCGCTTTTTCTATTCGGGCTGCTGCCCGCGCTCTCACCTTTTGATGATGATATAGAGCGCATGGACGATCCCGGGCAGGTAACCCAGCAAGGTCAGGAGAATGTTAATCCAGAAGTGCTTGCCTAGACCTTCCTGCAAGAACACCCCAAGAGAGGGCAGTAGGATAGCGATGATGATGCGAATGATGTCCATAGTGTCACGCCGGGAGCGCCGGGCTCCTTTCCAAACAGATTGAACCTTGCCCTAAGCTAGCTCCCGATCATCACACAGCCAGTGGCGACGCGCCGAGCGGGGCGCAATTAACACTCGCCGCAGCATGGGTTTTGCGGCAATCTACCAAACAGCCAGAGGAGGGGCAGGGTGGAGCCAGTCAGGATCATGTGGCGCCAGATCATGGAGATGGCGCGAGACGCAATCGCACTTTTGCCGCAGATCGCTGTCGCAACCCTCGTATTGATATTGACCTGGGCCATGGCAGCGCTTGGCCGGTCGCTGGTCAGCAGCACCCTGTCGCGCACCAAGCTGCGCCCGAGCCTTCAGGACCTCTTTACCCTTTTGACATCTATCCTCATCTGGGTCTTTGGCATCATGATCGCGGCCGTGATCGTCTTTCCCGGCCTCACACCTGCCAGCATTCTGGCGGGGCTCGGCATCGGGTCGGTCGCCATCGGCTTCGCCTTTAAGGATGTCTTCGAGAATTTCCTCGCCGGGATCATCATCCTCTTTCGCCGGGAAATGCGCATGGGCGATCATATCGAATGCGAGGGGATCGAGGGCAAGGTCACCCATATCGCCATAAGAGAGAGCCATATCCGCCAGACAGACGGGCAACTGGTGATCGTGCCCAATGCGATGCTTTTCAAGAACCCCGTCTATGTGCGCACGGATCAAAAGCACCGTCGGCAAACCGTGATCTGCGGGGTGGCCTATGATGTCAATCTGGGTGAAGCGCGGGCGGTGATCTCCGAAGCGGTCGCGCGCTGCGAGACGGTAGAGCAGGGGGAGCATCCGATTCAGGTCTTCGCCCAAGAGTTCGGGGACTCCTCCATAAACTTCGAGGTGACCTGGTGGACAGACTCAGCCCCGGTCGAGCAGCGCCGCTCTCGGGATGAGGTGGTGACCGCGGTGAAGCGGGCGCTGGACGAAGCAGGGCTAGAGATTCCTTTCCCCTACCGCACGCTCACCTTCAAAGAGCCGCTTCCGCTCAGTCGGGCGGAGGAGGATGCAGGGGAGGGGTAGGGTGCGCTGCGAGTCGCCGAGTTTGCCCTGTGATCCCGTGAATCGCGGTCGTTTCAAGGGCTGGCAGTGAAGGTATCGGCTCAGATAGGGCAGGGGAGGCCAGCTCCGGCGCGTTAGATGCGGGAAATTAGCACGCCATTTCAGCATCTTGCCGAAAAGTTCCCCGAAATCTCATCTTTTCCCAACTTTCTGCTTGCGGCTTTGC
>NZ_JBIFFU010000072.1:0-1561 GCF_043557315.1 Sulfitobacter sp. 1A12779 | reverse complement strand
CTTCCGTAATGGGGCGGGCCTCTGTCAAGGGTTTCGGGCAAGTCAAAAATCCCGGCGAAGATCTCAACTTTCACCGAGTTTTAAGGCACAGATTCAGAAGCTTTCTTTTTCTTTTTCACTGCACCCGCACGTCAGGACTGAAGGACACCCCTTGCACGGGCTTCGCTCTTCCGTCCGTAGTCAGCCGCATGGCTGCCACTCTATGCCTGGTCCAAATCTGGTCCTGGGTGCCCATCTTTTACGCGTATTCAGCGTTAGCCGATAACTAGCGGGCTTTCGGCATCTCCAGGAACCTCGTCCCGGCAAGGGACCTCGTCGTACCTGTCGTCAGGTGCAGTGCGTTCCTCCGTCAGATCAAGTTCTGGAATTATTTTACTCAGACCGTTGCCGGGGAGCTCTGCACATGGCGGAATGGTGTGCCGTCTCGCCACATGCGGTGCAATACAACGCCAATACGCCGCGCAAGTGCAATCAAGGCCCGTTTCGATCCACGCCGATGGGCCACTCTGAGCGCCCAGGCCTGGAGCCAGTTTGGTGACCCACGGTGCATCAAGATCATCGCCGCTTGATACAAGGCCGTTCGAAGGGCCCGGTCACCGGCTCGAGTAATTTGCCCGACAATGTCCATCTCTCCGGATTGCGTACGTCTCGGCGTCAGCCCCACCCACGGACCAACATCCTTCGATCGCGCGAACCGGGTCGGATCGTCGATCGCGGATTTGACCGTCAGGGCGACGATCCGACCGACGCCTGGCATCGTCATCATCAGACGGCAAACGTCGTCTTGTTTTGCCAGATCCGCGATTGTCGCATCCAATTCAGCCAACTCGGCGCGCAACTGCGCACGCGCGCGCAAAAGGGCCTCTGTCGACGCCGACAGGATTTCATTCTGCTCAACCAGTTCCCTCACCCGGGCCTCGTACCTGATCCGGGTGACGTGTCCCAGCTTCAGACCGAAGTTCCGCAAAACACCCCGCATGGAAAGCTCAAGGTTGATGATGGCCTGCTGAACTGACTTGCGCGCTGTCAGCAACGCGCGGATTTCCTGGGAGGACACCGATTTGCGGTGCACGGGCCTGTACCATCCCATTTGAAGCAAGCGCGCAATGCCCTGAGCATCGCGCCGATCGGTTTTGATCGGCATGGCTTTCAAAGCGGCTTTCACCAACCGCGTTTCCATCAAGACCACGTCAAGTCCGGCCTCTTCGATGCCCTTACTCAGCCATTGGGACAGTGGTCCGGCTTCAAGACCGATCGCATCGACCGCGTACGGCAATGACGTCATCGCACGCACCAGCGCCTCAGGCTCGCTGGCGGCCTCCAACTCCTCAACAACCTTCCCTTGCGGCCCCAGCACACAAATCGCCGTGCTTGTCAGAGATACATCTAGTCCGATAAATACATTCATGTCGTTGCCCTTCTATTCTCAGGAATTGAGGCGCATGGAAACATACGACCTCGTAGACGCGCTGCAGGCGCATCAAGGGCAACGGCACTCCACATCATGCTGTCAAGCAAGCGAAACGTGCTCGATTCGCCGACAGCCCCATTACGGCATCTT
>NZ_JBIFFU010000071.1:0-1601 GCF_043557315.1 Sulfitobacter sp. 1A12779 | reverse complement strand
GCGTCACGGCGAACACCACCAAAAATATCGAGGATGTAATTCGCCCCGAACGTCGCACTTTCAGAGGGATCACCTGAAATTGGGTCACCATTGTTTCTCTGCGCCTGTGCATCCAGTCCACCTGAGAACTGGTCAGCGATACCTGTCTGCCTCAGGTCTGTATTTGCGGCTTTGATACGTTGTAAAGCCGTTGCAATATCGATGTTTTGTGTGAGGCCTCGGTCTACCAGCCGGTTCATTTGCCGGTCATTTAGCCGTTTCCACCATTCATCGCGCGCGACTTCTCCGAGAGCCCCGCCACCGCCAATGAATGACGTTTCTAATGGTGTCTTGGGTGGCGTATAATCAGGGCCAACAGCGGTACATGAAACCAATGCCGTGGATGCTAAGATAGAAAGCAGATAGGGACGGTTCATTTGTCATTCCTGTATATTGGATCATCTTTTGGATTTGCGGGGGGATTGAGGTGTTTCACTCAACACGCTGTTATGAGTAGCTAAGTATTTGAAAAATATTAGCTTGTATAGAGTTCCTCAGAGCCGTCAAGTTCTAGGGCTGTTTCTCCGGACATACGGTTCATGTCGGTCAGATCCTCTCTTCTAGATCGGCGAGGATCTCTTCGGCGGAGGTGCCGTAAGGCCACGAGTCGGCGAAGCCCGCGTCGGGATCGAAGAGGAACAGATGCGACGTGTGGCCCATGGTGTACCCATCCGGCGCTGCGGCCTCTTCGACGCGCTCAAAGAAGATTGGAAACGTCTCGGACGTGGCGGCGATCTGTTCCGGCGTGCCCGTCAGCCCAATGATGCCCGCATCGAACAGCGGGACGTATTCGGCGAGTGCTGGGGGCGTGTCTCGTTCAGGGTCGATTGTTATGAAAATCGGCTGGACCTCGGCGGCATCGTCGCCCAGACCGTCCATCACCGCCGCGACCTCAGATAGGGTCGTCGGGCAGACGTCGGGGCAGTTGGTAAAGCCGAAAAACACCAGCATCCAGCGCCCCGCAAAGTCCTCCTCGGTTTGAACCATACCCCGGTGGTCCGTCAGTTCGAACTCAGCGAAAAAAGGCGGTTCGGCGTCGGTTCGGGCGCTATCGGAACGATAGTCGGACCAGAGCAGAAGCCACACGAAGGCAAGCGCTGCCACGCCTGCCAAAACCCAAAGAAACTTCTGTGCCGATGTAAGGGACAATCCTGTTCGCCTGATTTTGATTCTTATTGCCTGTGCGGATACATCCTCTAGCCGCTAGAGGTTCAAGCACGAAATCATGGTATAGCTTGAACTCACGCGTCTGTGAATCCGACACTTGTTTATTCCGACGGCAAAACCTACACAGACTGTATCTTTTTCATGGAGGCGAAAATGCTCACGATCGGTACTCTGTCAAAGAAGACTGGCACAAAAGTGCAGACCATCCGGTACTACGAACAGATCGGACTCATGCCCGAACCTGGCAGGACCGAAGGCGGACAGAGGCGCTACGACAATGCACAGCTTGATCGACTGTCCTTCATCCGCCACTCGCGACAACTCGGTTTCTCGCTCGATGCGATCCGCGAGCTGCTCGACCTCAGCGACCATCCCAACCGGCCCTGTGATGAGGC
>NZ_JBIFFU010000013.1:0-82679 GCF_043557315.1 Sulfitobacter sp. 1A12779 | reverse complement strand
ATGTCATCGCGTCTCATGCCTCAAATATGGCACATCACGTTGCCGATGGGAATCTCCTGTCAGGTGGAGAACACTAGAAAGGCTTAAGAATTTGAACGGGCTTTTGACTGATCGGACTTATGAAACCCCTCGACCCAAACCTCGTGAAACCATTGTGTCCTTTCTGTCACGCCTATCAGCGTCAAAGAGTGCGAATGCAAAGGACTTTGCTTATGACATGGGAGGATCATTCAAGCGAGTTCTGAACCTCGACGCAGAAATGCTATCTCTTCTCTGTCGGTGGGGCGAACTTTCCACCGCAGATTTGAACGAACTGCTGTCTTGGACCGGCGAGGGCGTTGGTAATGCCCGTATGCGGTTTCGAGGTGAGATATTTGTTTCGCGGGCGCTTCGTAGCCCAGTGATCCGAGGTTGTCCTGCCTGTCTCAGAGAAGATGTCCAGACCTGCAATTCAAGTCCCTTCGAAGTTATGGCTATGCGGGGCGACTGGCTGCTTAGGGAAGTGGCTGTCTGTATAAAGCACGAACACCTTCTGGTGCCCCTCTGGCGAGCTGACAAGGTTACGGACCGGGACGACATCGGCATGCGGCTGACGGAGACTTTGGACCAAATTTTACAAGGGCGGTTTGACCGACCGAAAGTGAAAGCTTCGCCATACGACATGTGGCTGAATGGGCGACTGGAAGACGGGTCGGATTCTACATGGCTCGCCGATCATTCTCTTTATGCAGCATCGACTTTTTGCCGGCTTCTCGGTGCTGCGATACTGGATCTTACAATAGCCGACATTTCAAATGACACGGACAATTTACGAGCTGCTCAAGCGAAAGGGTTTGAAATTGCAAAACGAGGGCCCGCGCAAATACGTGCTGCGTTAGATACCCTTGTAGATCGGGCGACCGGAGTTCAGGATCGGCCAAAAAAGGCCTTCGGCCAGCTGTTCGTAAAGCTCAGCCAGGATTACCTAGTGGAGGATGACTTCGCGGTATTTCGTCAGCTATTGCGCGATTGCGTCCTCGCAAATTGGCCAATCGGTAGCGGCGAAACTTTGCTTGGTGAGCTTGTTCCTAAACGTCTCCTGCATTCCCTTCAAACAGCAGCAAAAGAATCCGGGGTGGGCTCCAAGATTTTAGATCAATTCCTGACAGAAGCAGGTGCTTTTGAATGCAACGATCAACGGGCGCCAAGTAAAAAGATCTTTGACGCAATGCGGTATGCTGCGCTTCTCGAAGAAATTCCGACATTGGTCGGGCCAATTGAGATGCAAACGGCCATGGGTGCAACTAGGGCAGAGTTCATTGCACTTGAACGGGACGAAATCCTGGCACCCCGGACCCAAGTCCCAACGGTTAGATCACCCTGGAGTTTGCCAGATGGGCGAGCACTGGTTGAGGAACTTCAGTCGTTTGCAAAGAGTGGAGTTGCGGATAATTTACATTGGGAGAGCATCCAGCAGTCCAGCAAACGAACCGGCAAGGCTGTCGGGAAGATTATTTCAGAAATCCGGGGCGGAAAGATTCGCGTCAGACTCAAGAAGAATGTTCTTGGCTATCACGGGATATGGATTCACAAGAGTGATGCGGGTAGCAGCCGCAAGTCGAAGCTCGACATGTCAGGTGAGTTTACTGCGTCTGTTCGTGACACGATTTCAGCCTATGCCTTCGCGCGCTCAATCGGTCTAAGGAACCGGGGACAATTCAGTGAATTCCTTGAAGAAGGACACAGTCCGGCGATCCGAATTCAGAATCCAAGCAATCGAAGGTGTCACCTCAGGTTGACAGAGGACAACATTGCTTCCTTCCACAATAAATACATGACACTGAATACGATGCAGGCTGAACTAGGGTTGCATCGGAACACTATTTCCACACGCTTGAAAGCGATGGATGTGCTTCAGTTCACATCCGGTGGAAAAAGTTTCGGAGCAATCTGGTTACGCCATGAGGTCACATCTTTGTTCGACGATAACCGCTCCTGACGAAAGTTTTCACTGTAAGATACTTAGCCGATGATCATGGCGCTAGTATATCAGTGGTTCGGTATCGGTGCTCTGTGGCAAAACGGTCATTGGCGGCGGTGAGATAACCAGATGCTACATGATAAAGCTCAAAAGCCAACTTTTGTCGAAAAGTCGGTCTTTCGATGTCGAACGACATCTAGGCGTAGAGGAAAGTGGCGCTCCCTGAAGGATTCGAACCCTCGGCCTGCCGATTAGAAGTCGGCTGCTCTATCCAGCTGAGCTAAGGGAGCACTCGGCCGCTTATAGGGGCAAGCCTCGCCCTGCATCAAGAGGAACCCGACGCGGGCCGGGTGGGTTGAGCCGTCATCGGACATATAACCCAAAGGAGGAAGCCATGTATCTGCGCAATATCCTACTCGGGGCCGCTTTGGCCACAACAAGCGCCGTGGCGGCGCAGGCCGAAAGCCATATGCAAACGGCGGCGACAGCTCAGGTCGCGGGCAATTCTAACGATATTTCGGGCAATGTTTCGCTGAACACGACTGCGTCGGGCCGCACCTTGGTCAAGATCGACGTAACCGGCGTGCCTGCGGGTACCCACGGCGTGCACTTGCATGAGACTGGTGATTGTTCGGCCGAGGATTTCAAATCCGCCGGTGGTCATATCGCGGGGGACCGCAAGCACGGTGTGCTCGTCGAAGGTGGGCCGCATCCCGGTGATATGCCCAATATGGTCGTGGGTGAAGATGGGGTGCTGGAAGCCGAAGTCTTTCTCGACCTGCTCGATATTGAGACCATGATCAAAGATGATGATGGTGCGGCCTTCATCATCCACAGCGGCGCAGACGATTACGAATCGCAGCCTTCGGGCGACGCGGGGTCGCGTATCGCTTGTGGCGTGTTTGAGGCGTCGTGATTTGATGTGAGGTTTTGAGGCCTCCGTCCCGGGTTATCGGGGCGGGGGTGTCGATTCGATGTATAGAATACGCGTGCAGCGTAGGCTCTAAAGAAACGAGTGGCAGTCTTGTGGGTGCAGCGATAATTAGGGGAGTTTCATGGTGCTGCTGGAGAGAATTGAACTCTCGCACTCAGACTGACGCGCAGCGTCGGGCGTAAGTCGAGAGACCGGAGCCAATGCTAGACGTTACATATCCGGAAATAAGGGAGTTTCATGGTGCTGCTGGAGAGAATTGAACTCTCGTACTCAGACTGACGCGTAGCGTTGGGCGTAAGTCGAGAGACCAGCACTAATGCTAGACATGACTTATCCGGAGAAAAGGAAGGTTAATGGTGCTGCTGGAGAGAATTGAACTCTCGACCTCTCCCTTACCAAGGGAGTGCTCTACCTCTGAGCTACAGCAGCGCCGTGGGCGGGTGATTAGCCGCAATCGAAAGGGGGCGCAACCCCTGATCTGGACCCTTCTTGCCCCCTGCGCTAGATAGGCGGCATGGCAAAGCAAAACGCCCCGGAAAAGAACGCGAAAACACCCTCTGCGCGGGAGGCGCGGCTGAAGGCTGCGCTCAAGGCGAATATGGCGCGGCGCAAAGCGCAGGCGCGCGCGCGGGCCGAGGATGTGGCGCAGGATACAGGCAATGGCCCCGAGGGGCCGGAAAAGGACAGCTGAACGATGGATTCCATTCTGGTCAGGGGCGGCGGTGCGCTCAACGGGCAAATTCCCATCGCGGGTGCTAAAAACGCCTGTCTGGCGCTGATGCCCGCCACATTGCTGAGCGAAGAGCCGCTGACGCTGACCAATGCGCCGCGTCTGAGCGACATTCGCACGATGACGCAGCTTTTGCAGTCTCTGGGCGCCGAAGTGGCCGCGATGCAGGACGGCAAGGTCATCACCATGGCAAGCCATGGGGAGATCAACACACGGGCCGAATATGACATCGTGCGCAAGATGCGCGCGTCGAATCTGGTCTTGGGGCCGCTTTTGGCGCGTGAGGGACATGCCGAAGTCTCGCTCCCCGGCGGCTGCGCGATTGGTGCGCGCCCAATGGACATTCACACCGATGGTCTGGCCAAGATGGGCGCGGAGAT
The DNA here is from genome assembly GCF_043557315.1 of Sulfitobacter sp. 1A12779. NCBI lineage: Bacteria > Pseudomonadati > Pseudomonadota > Alphaproteobacteria > Rhodobacterales > Roseobacteraceae > Sulfitobacter > Sulfitobacter sp. 1A12779. The sequence goes on along the minus strand of NZ_JBIFFU010000013.1, from coordinate 78,675 downwards.
CGACCTGCGGGACGGCTATCTTCATGCCAAGGCCGCGGGCGGCAAGCTGAAGGGGGCGGTGATCGACTTCCCCTTCGCCTCTGTCGGCGCGACCGAGAATATCTTGATGGCCGCCACCCTTGCCAAGGGCACGACCGTTATCAACAACGCCGCGCGGGAGCCTGAGATCGTCGATCTGGCGGATTGTCTGCGGGCCATGGGCGCGCAGATCGAAGGCGATGGGACCTCAAGCATCACCATTCAGGGCGTCGACAGCCTGCATGGCGCCACCCATAAGGTCGTGACCGACCGGATCGAGCTTGGCACCTATATGCTGGCCCCCGCCTTCTGCGGCGGTGAGGTCGAGCTTCTGGGCGGGCGAATCGACCTGCTGGAGGCGTTTTGCGAAAAGCTCGACGCGGCGGGCATCGACGTGACCGAGACTGAAGCGGGCCTCAAGGTCGCACGGCGCAACGGGCGGATTTCGGCGGTGGATGTCACCACAGAGCCGTTCCCCGGCTTCCCGACCGATCTTCAGGCGCAGATGATGGCGCTGCTCTGCACCGCCGAAGGCACCTCGGTTCTGGAAGAAAAGATTTTTGAGAATCGCTTCATGCACGCGCCGGAGCTGATCCGCATGGGCGCGCGGATTGATGTGCAGGGGGGTACGGCCAAGGTCACCGGGGTCGAAAAGCTCAAAGGGGCGCCGGTTATGGCGACCGATCTGCGGGCGTCGATTTCCCTCATCCTCGCCGGATTGGCCGCCACTGGGGAGACCACGGTGAGCCGGGTCTACCACCTTGATCGCGGCTATGAGCATGTGGTTTCCAAATTGCGCGGCGTTGGGGCGGATATCGAAAGGATCAGCGACAAATGACCGAAGATGCACGTTTCGAAGATGGCCGCGAAGCGCCGCTGAACCTCGGTGCTCTGGATGCCGATGATCTGACGGTGATCGCCTCGCTGACCCAAGACGCGGTCTTTCCCGCCTCCGAAATGCGCTGGCACCGCGCGGGCGGGCGCTTTGCGCTGCTGCTAAACCGGCTGCGGCATGAGGATACGGGGGCGGCGCGTCATGCCCCCGAGCGGGTGCAATCGGTGCTGATGTTCAACAACGTGCAACGTGTCGCCAGCCAAGGTGTGCCGCAGGGCGATGCCGATACGATTCTGTCGCTGCTGGATATCGCGTTTGAAGAGGGCGACGCGCCCTCGGGCCATGTGACGCTAACATTGGCCGGAGACGGCGCGATCCGGCTGGAGGTCGAAGCGCTGGAGGTGACGCTCAAGGATGTGACCCGCCCCTATGTCGCCCCGTCCAAGAAACGGCCCGTTCACCCTGAGTGACGCCGCCGCATGGCGGGCAAGGATCGCAAGATGCCTGAACTGAAACAGAATAGATTTACCCGGGGCCGGATCACCGCGCTGCTGACCGAGGTGTCCGGTTGGGCGCTGATCCTCTTGGGCTGCGTCTTGGGCGCGGTGCAACTCATCGCGTCGCTCTCGGTCGCGACTTTGGTGGTGCCGCTTGCGCTGGTCTCGGGTGGTCTCTCCGCCATTTTGGTGGCGCAGGTGGCGCGCGCGATCTTCGACAATGCCCAAGACACCCGCGCCATGCGACTGGCGCAGCGCTCCGCCCCCGCAGCCACCTCTAAAACCGCGGGCCTGCGGGCCGAGCCGAGCCTGCGCCGCCCGCAGGCGTCTTAACATTTTCGGGCCAGCCCTGCGCGGCGGCCCCTCTACGAAAGCTTGAACCCATGCCCGTCACGCTCGATGCCTCCGCTGCCGATTTCGAAGCGGCTTTTGACAAACTGCTAAACGCCAAGCGTGAGGACAGCCCCGATGTCGATGCCGTGGTGGCTGAGATCATCGCCGATGTGCGCGCCCGTGGCGATGCCGCCGTGATCGACCTGTCGCAGAAATTCGACCGCGTGACCCTGACCGCCGAGACCCTGCGCATCAGCGCGGAAGAGGTCGACGCCGCACTGGCCGAAGTCTCCCCCGAAGACCGCAAGGCGCTGGAACTCGCCGCCGACCGCATCCGCGCCTATCACGCCCGGCAATTGCCCGAGGATGCGGAGTGGACCGACCCCGATGGCGCGACCTTGGGCTGGCGCTGGACGCCGGTTTCCGCCGCAGGCCTCTATGTGCCCGGCGGCTTGGCAAGCTATCCGTCTTCGGTGCTGATGAACGCGGTCCCGGCAAAGGTGGCGGGGGTGGCGCGCCTTGCCATGGTCGTGCCGACGCCCGATGGCGTGCTAAACCCGCTTGTGCTGCTGGCCGCCCGCATCGCCGGGGTGGATGAGATTTACCGCATCGGCGGCGCGCAAGCCGTGGCGGCGCTGGCCTATGGCACTGAAACGATCCCCCCGGTGGACAAGATCACCGGCCCCGGCAACGCTTTCGTCGCCGCCGCCAAACGCCGCGTTTTCGGCAAGGTCGGCATCGACATGATCGCGGGGCCATCCGAGATCCTCGTCATCGCCGATGGCGAGAATGATCCCGATTTCATCGCCCTCGATCTGCTCAGCCAAGCCGAACATGACGAGAGCGCGCAGAGCATCCTGATCACCACCGACCCTGCCTTTGCCCGCGCGGTGGAAGAGGCGGTTAAGAAACGTCTGCTCACCCTCGAACGCCGCGCCATCGCGGGCGCAAGCTGGCGCGACAATGGGGCGATCATCACCGTGCCGGACCTTGACGCCGCCGCCGCCCTCAGCAACCGCATCGCGCCGGAGCACCTCGAGCTTTGCGTGGCGAACCCGAAGGCGCTGTCGGACAAGATCACCCATGCCGGGGCGATCTTCCTTGGCCAATGGACGCCCGAGGCGATCGGCGATTACGTCGGCGGGCCGAACCATGTGCTGCCCACGGCGCGGTCGGCGCGTTTCTCCTCAGGCCTGTCGGTGCTGGACTTCATGAAACGGACGACCCTGGCGCAGATGTCGCCCGAGGCGCTCAAGGCCATCGGCCCCGCGGCAGAGCGGCTGGCCCAGTCCGAAAGCCTTGAGGCGCACGGCCTGTCGGTCACCGCGCGTCTGCGCAAACTCAACGACTAGGGCAGGGGGGACGCAGAGTGCCCTTGCCTGCGCGCTCTGACGTATCGTCAAATGCGCTGACGGGGCGCAATCGCGGGCGCGCGTGTTCTCGCGCATTGCCCCCTCCCCACCGCTGCGCTATCCACGAAAGGGTATCGCCAGCAAAAAGGATGCGCCGATGACCCGCATCACCCATATCGCGCTTGATGACGCGAACATGCCGCCCCCCACGCCTGAGATCGATCAGGAGCGTAAGGTGGCCATGTTCGACCTGCTGGAAGAGAATAGTTTCGTCCTGCCCGAACGCGAAAAGGGGCCGGTGCCCGAAGGGCCTTACCATCTGTCCCTCTCTATCCGCGACAAACGTCTGGTCTTTGACGTGCAGACCGAGGCGGCTGAAAAGGCGGCGGAATTCCACCTCTCCCTCGGCCCCTTCCGGCAGGTGGTGAAGGATTACTTCCAAATCTGCGAAAGCTATTTCGAAGCGGTCAAGAAACTGCCCCCCAGCCAGATCGAGACGATCGACATGGCCCGGCGCGGCATCCACAACGAAGGCTCCCGTGTGCTGCAAGAGCGGCTCTCGGGCAAGGCCGAGATCGACACCGACACCGCCCGGCGGCTATTTACCCTGATCTGCGTTCTGCATTTCGGCGGATAAATGACGCAGGTGCTGCCTCAATCCGTTCTCTTCTGCTGCGATCATAACGCCGTCCGCTCCCCCATGGCCGAGGGGTTGATGAAGAAGTTCTACGGCACCGGCACCTATGTCCAATCCGTCGGCGTCAAGAACGATATGGAGATTGACGGCTTCTCCATCGCCGTTTGCAGAGAGCTGGACGTGGAACTCGACCGCCACCGCAGCCGCAGTTTCGACGAGATGGAGGAGTGGGGCGACGATCTGGGGTCATTCGACCTTGTGATCGCGCTCAGCCCTGCCAGCCAGCGCCGGGCGCTGGAACTGACACGGTTTTATCATCTCGACGTGGAATATTGGCCGATCCTTGACCCCACGGGGCTGGGCGAGGGGCGCGAGGCCAAGCTCACCCAGTTTCGCGCCGCCCGCGATCAGATCGTCGGACGGCTGATTGACCGTTTTGGCCAGCCGCTCAGCCAAGACTGAGCGATCAGGCGTTGGAACAGGCCGCCGCGGCGCTTTGGCCGAAGGCTTTCCATGTGCTCCAGAAAGCGTTTTCGCTTTTGTTGTCGGATTGGCGCATTTCCTGCAAACGGTGCGGGTCGCGGAAAATCTTGGCACCCTGGCGCTGGTCCGAGCGCGACAGCGTCTGATCCGCCACCGCCTGCACACAGCCGCAGCGCGCATGGCTGGAGCCGCGGCGCCCATCGGCCAGACAGGCCTTTTGGATCGGCCCCGTGGCGAAAAGAACCGGTGTGGGGGAGAAACGTCCTACGGCGGCATCGCTGGAATAACGTGTGCCGCCACAACCCGCCAAGATGGCGAGCGCCATCAAACTTGCAACTGTCCGCATTGATTTGCCCTATTGTTCTGGACCATGGGGTTTTCCCCTTGTCGGCCCGATCTGCTCTGCCCGTCACTATGCCGCAAAAGGGGGCTTCGCGCAATTCTCCTTTGGGGGGCTTCGCCCTTCGACCCGCGATAAAGCGCCGTGACGTGCGGGCAGGGGGCATGGGCGCGTTCATGGCCAATTGACGCAGGCGCGGCTCTGCGCCATATCCCCTTGCATGACACCGCTTGAAAACATCCGCAACTTCTCCATCGTGGCCCATATCGACCACGGCAAATCCACGCTGGCCGACCGGTTGATCCAACTCACCGGCACGGTCGCCGAACGCGACATGCAAAGCCAGCTTCTGGACAACATGGACATCGAGCGGGAGCGGGGCATCACCATCAAGGCCAACACCGTCCGCATCGAATACCCGGCGAAAGACGGCAAGACCTATGTGCTGAACCTGATCGACACGCCCGGACACGTCGACTTCGCCTATGAGGTCGCGCGCTCCATGCAGGCGGTCGAGGGCTCGCTGCTGGTCGTCGACGCCACGCAGGGGGTCGAGGCGCAGACGCTGGCCAATGTCTATACCGCCATCGACGCGGATCATGAGATCGTGCCAGTGCTGAACAAGGTCGACCTGCCCGCCTCCGACCCCGACCGCGTGCGCGAGCAGATCGAGGACGTGATCGGCATCGACGCCTCCGAGGCCTGTCTGATCTCGGCCAAGACCGGCGTCGGCATCCCGGATGTGCTTGAGGCCATCGTCAACAAGCTGCCCGCGCCCACGGGCGGCGACCCCGACGCGCCGCTCAAGGCGATGCTGGTGGACAGTAAATACGACCAATACCTCGGCGTCATTTGTATCGTGCGCATCGTGGAGGGCACCCTGAAGAAGGGCGACCGCATCCGCATGATGAAAACCGGCGGCACCTATGATGTGGACGACGTGGGCGTCTACCGGCCCAAGATGGTCGGCGTCGACAGCCTCGGCCCCGGCGAGATCGGCTATCTCAACGCCTCGATCAAACAGGTCCGCGACACCCGCGTCGGTGACACGATCACCCATGAGAAACGCAAATGCGAAACCGCGCTGCCGGGCTTCAAACCCTCGGTGCCGGTGGTTTTCTGCGGCCTCTTCCCGGTCGACGCCAATGATTTCGAGGACATGCGCGAGGCGATCGAGAAGCTCGCCCTGAACGACGCCTCCTTCACCTATGAGATGGAGACCTCCGCCGCGCTTGGCTTTGGCTTCCGCTGCGGCTTCCTCGGCCTTTTGCACCTTGAGGTGATCCGCGACCGGCTTGAGCGCGAGTATGACATCGACCTCATCACCACCGCGCCTTCGGTGATCTACCACGTCCACATGAAGGACGGGGAGATGCAAGAGCTGCACAACCCCGCCGACATGCCTGACATGACGCTGGTGGACCATATGGAGGAGCCGCGGATCAAGGCGACGATCCTCGTGCCAGACGACTACCTTGGCGACGTGCTGAAGCTTTGCCAAGACCGCCGCGGCATTCAGGAAGACCTGACCTACGCCGGCTCCCGCGCCATGGTGGTCTACGACCTGCCACTCAATGAGGTGGTGTTTGACTTCTACGACCGGTTGAAGTCGGTCACCAAGGGCTACGCCAGTTTTGATTATCAGATGATCGGCTACCGTCAGGACAATCTGGTCAAGATGCAGATCCTCGTGAACGACGAGCCTGTCGATGCGCTCTCGACCATGGTGCACCGCGACCGCGCCGAGATGCGCGGCCGGGCGATGGTGGAAAAGCTCAAAGACCTGATCCCGCGCCACATGTTCAAGATCCCGATTCAGGCGGCCATCGGCGGCAAAGTGATTGCGCGCGAGACGCTCTCGGCGATGCGTAAGGATGTGACGGCGAAGTGCTACGGTGGCGACGCCACGCGGAAGAAGAAGCTGCTGGAGAAGCAGAAGGCCGGTAAGAAGAAGATGCGCCAGTTCGGGAAGGTGGATATCCCGCAGGAGGCGTTTATTTCCGCACTGAAGATGGACAGCTAAAAGCTGGCCATTCTTAGAGTGCGCGGGAGGCTGGGTGTTGCGAAGCAATGCGCGTTCCCGCACGCTGAAGTAGTTTTTTCGGCAGGCGTGCTCCTATATGTAGTACTGGCTGAATCTGCCTGAATTGTCTCGTCAAGGTGGTTTTTTTGCCTCCGCTGGTCTCTCATAAGTTGATCTTGCGCATCATTCGGATGAGGTGCAACCTGTAGCGAGTAGAGTGACCAATGGGATTTTTGTATGTATTTGATGTATGTGGACGAAAGTGGGGACCCAGGGAACAATACAAAGCAAACTGATTATTTCTGCCTTTCGGGTATCGTTGTTCACGAAAGCGAATGGCGCCAATTTATTGATGCCCAGCTTGCTTTTCGCCGCACTCTCAAAGAAGTATATAATTTTCCTATCAGGGCGGAAATACACACTGCCGAGTTCATCCGAAAAATGCCTACGGTCTCGAGAAGCATGAACGCCTATCAATTTTGCGGAACTACCTAGACGAGTTGGCTAAGCTAAATTCAATTTCTATAACTAACATCGTGGTAGATAAAAGAGACAAGCCAGATAGCTACGATATATTCGAAGCAGCTTGGCGAACGCTTTTCCAGAGATTTGAGAACACGCTAACCCATTGCAACTATCCGGGTGGCTATAAGAGGTCTTTCGGAATTGTGTTTACAGATGCTACCGCCGGGAAAAAGCTTTCCAGTATGATGAGGAAAATGGCCGTGCATAACCCGGTGCCCAATCGAGGACGTAGCGGTTATAGGAATATCCCAATACAGCGAATTATCGAAGATCCTTCTGAAAGGGACTCAAAAGCCTCGCTGCCGATCCAAGCATGCGATGTCGCTGCCTATTTTCTACACCAAAGCTTGAAGCCTAATTCTTACATACGGCGCAAGCGGGCCGTAAAGTATTTTGAACGACTTGAACCAGTTCTAAATACTTTGGCTAGCAGTAAGAACGAATTGGGTGTCGTCGTTATATAAAATAAGGGCGGACAGTTTCCTGCCCGCCAAAAGATCCTACTACTAGGTTGAGCCTAGGTTCAGATCTTACCCCATATATAGCTATGCAACGGTAGAAATGCCAACATATTCTTTCTATGTATACTGGGGGGATAGTGAGGGATCATACCAAACCCCAAGGGTTTGGCAGCGCCCGAACCGCCCCCACGGGGGCGGGCGCGTCGCATTTCCCCGCCCCTCGGTTCGGGCGCGGTGGTGGACACTGACCTCTCATCCTGTCCGCTAACCAATGTACACCGCCTGCGGGGTATGTGACATTCCACGCAAATAACTTTCCCGCCACAGGACCTCCCCCATGACCACCCCCTGCATCCTCTGCGTCGCCATCACCGGCTCCGTCCCCACCAAGGCCGCCAACCCCGCCGTGCCGATCTCGATTGCCGAGCAGGTCGAGTCGACCCACGCGGCTTTCGAGGCCGGGGCCTCGATCTGCCACGCCCATGTGCGCAACGAGGACGAGACCCCGTCCTCGGACCCCGAGAGGTTCGCGCGACTGATGGAAGGCGTGCAAAAGCATTGCCCCGGCATGATCCTCCAGTTCTCCACCGGCGGGCGCTCGGGCGCGGGGCGGGAGCGGGGCGGGATGCTTTCGCTGCGGCCCGACATGGCCTCGCTCTCGGTCGGGTCCAACAACTTCCCGACGCGCGTCTACGAGAACCCGCCGGAGTTGGTCGATTGGCTGGCCTCGGAGATGAAAGCCCATGAGATCAAGCCCGAGATCGAGGCCTTTGACCTCAGCCACATCCACAAGGCCGCCGAGATGAACCGTGACGGGCGCATCCCCGGCCAGCTCTATGTGCAATTCGTCATGGGCGTGAAAAACGCCATGCCGGTGGACCGTGAGACCTTTGATTTCTATATCCAGACACTCAACCGCCTTGCGCCCGAAGCGCAGTGGTGTGCCGCCGGGATCGGGCCGAACCAGATCGTGCTGAACGAATGGGCCATCGCGGCGGGTGGCCATACGCGGGCCGGGCTGGAGGACAACGTGCGGCTGGACCGCGAGACGCTGGCGCCCTCGAACGCGGCGCTGATCCAGCGCGCGGCGGATCTCTGCGCGAAATATGAGCGCCCCGTTGCCACGGCTGCACAAGCGCGTGAGATTCTCAGCCTGCGCCCCTCATAGGCTTGCCGCAAAACGGGTGCCGCGTTGAAATGCGGGGCGGGGCCGCTATGTCCCGTTCCAGCAACCAACAGGAGCCTGAAATGTCCCATACCCGCCGCCATTTCCTTGCCACCTCCGCCGCCGCCGCCGCTGGCGTCGTGACCCTGCTGCCCTTCGCCGCCCGCGCCGCCACGCAGAGCGGCGATACCTTCGACACCGACGCAGGCCCGATCACCGTGCACCCCGTCGATCACGCCTCCATCGTGTTGGAGACGCCAAAGGGCGTGATCTATGTCGATCCGGTGGGCGAGCCCGCGCAATACAGCGATTTCCCGGCGGCTGACCTGATCCTCATCACCCATGAGCATGGTGATCACTACAATGCCGATACGCTGGCCGCGCTGGCAGGCGATGACGTGCAGATCATCACCAACCCCGCCGTTTTCGACATGCTGCCCGAAGCCCTTGCCGCCAAGGCCAGCAAAATCGCCAATGGCGAGAATACCGAGTTCAACGGCCTGCCGATCAACGCGATCCCGGCCTATAACACGACCGAAGAGCGCAAGAAGTTCCACCCCGAGGGGCGCGACAACGGCTATATCCTCGGCTTCGATGGCTTCCGCGTCTATATCTCGGGCGATACCGAAGACACGCCCGAGATGCGCGGGCTGACCGATATCTCGCTGGCTTTCGTCTGCATGAACCTGCCCTTCACCATGGATTCCAACGCCGCCGCCTCGGCGGTGGCCGAGTTCAAGCCCGCTTACGTCTACCCCTATCACTTCCGGGGCAAAGACGGCGGCACCCAAGACCCGCAAGAGTTCGCCAAACGCGTCGGCACCGATGTCGAGGTCAAATTCGGCGACTGGTATTAAAATCCAGCGGCCACGTCCTGAGCGGGCGTGGCCGCCTTTCCTACAGGCCGCTCGATCCGAGCAGCCGATTCCGGGGTCTGGTGGGGCTGTTCCACGCCTGCACCATCCTTCGGGAAATTTTCCCTTAACAAATTCAATAGCCTAACCGCTCTCCCTGCCTTTAGCCGAAGTTTCGCTTGATCGCCTTCGGTCCGCGGACTAGCGTGACCTGCGACAAATGCGAAACAACGGTTCGCATTGCGAAACAAGTCTCTGGGAGGAGCCGACATGACAATTTTCAAACACCTGAGCTGCGCCGCAGCTCTGGCACTGGCTGGTGGCGCGGTAAGCGCTGAGACCGTGTTGATTCATGGGGAAGCCGGGCCGAACCGCGGTGCGCGCGCGCAGGCATTGCAGTGGTTCGCCGATCAGGTCGCCGAACGGTCCGACGGCGATATGCGCCTCGACATCCAGTGGGGCGGGGCGCTGTTCAAAGCCAATGCCGCCGTGCAATCGCTGGCCGATGGCGTGGCCGACACCGGCTCGGTCATCGCGGTTTACTACCCGCAAGAGATGGCGGGCTACGGTATCGCCGACCTGCCGGTGAACAACCCCGACGCTTGGGTTGGCATGCGCGCCACGGATGAGTTGATGCGCAGCAACGAAGCCATTCAAGAAGACCTCGCCGACAAGAACCTCGTCTACATCGGCACTTGGACCACCTCTCAGGTGAACATCGGCTGCAAGGGCGGCGCGATCAAATCCGTCGACGATATCTCGGGCAAGAAGGTCCGCGGCGTCGGCGCCTATGGCAAGGTCTTTGGCGAGGAGGGCGCGAATATGGTCAATATGTCGATCTACGACGCCTACCAAGGGCTCGACACCGGGCTGATCGACTGCTCGCAGGGCTACAGCTATGCCGTCGCCGCGCTGAAACAGGCCGAGGTGATGGACAGCTACACGATCCTCGATTGGGGTCAGGTCGGCGGCCTTGGCATCTTCATGAACAAGGACATGCACGACAGCCTGACCGAAGAGCAGCAGGAGACGCTGGCCGAGGTTGGCGCGGACATGGCCGATGAATTCGGTCGTCTGATCACCACCGCCAACGAAAAGGCCATCGCCTCCATGAAAGAGCAGGGCGTCGAAGTCATCACCCTGCCCGAAGAGGACCGCGCGAAACTGGTCAAAGCCGGTGAGAAGTTCCTTAACGAATGGGTGCAAACGGCAAGCTCCGCCGGTCTGCCCGCTGAGGAACTGCTGGAAGAGTATAAGGCGCTGATCGCCAAATACACCGAAGAGCGTGACGCCAACGGCTACCCATGGGACGCCGCTGGTAACTGATCGCTGACACTGGGGAGGGGCAGCATATGTTGGTAAATCTGGAGAAAATCCTGTTGGGACTGGGGGCCTTGGCGGTGATCGCCTTGGGGGTGTTGATCACCTCCAACGTGATCGCCCGCGCGCTCTTTGCCAGTCAGGTGCCCGATAGCGTGACCATGGTGCGAGAGCTCATGGTCGCCGCCATCCTGCTGCCCCTCGCCGCCGCGACCGCTGCCCGTGCGCATGTCTCGGTCGCCTTCGTGACCGACCGTTTCCCCGAACGCGCACGCTCGGTGCTGATCGTGGCAGGCTCTGCCATCGGGATGCTGGCACTGGCGCCGCTGATCTATTCCGGCGGGCGTGAATTCCTCTCCGTGGTGGAGAAGGGCAGCTTTTTCTACGGCGACCTGAACCTGCCGAAATGGCCGGGGCGGTTGTTGTTCCTGATCGGGATGATCGCGACCTTCCTGCGGCTGGCCGAGCTGACATGGCGCGACGGGCGCACCGTTCTTGCAGGCGGCGTCGTCTCGGATGAGCAACATCATGCGGCTGACCTTATGGTTGAAGAGGACCTGCGCTAATGGATGCCTCGACCATCGGAATGATCGCCTTTGCCGCGGTGCTGATCATGCTGGCCCTGCGGGTGCCGATCGCCTTCACGCTGGCCTCGGTCGCGACCGTTGCCACCTTCTTCATCTTCGCCTTCCGCACCGGGACTTTCATGCCCGAACGCGCGATCAAGGCGACCACATCGATGGTGTTCTCGAACTCCTTCGACCTTATCCATTCCTACGATCTGTCAATGATCCCGCTCTTCGTGGCGCTTGGACATATCGCTTACCGCGCGGATATCACGACGAAAATCTACCATGCGGCAAAGGTCTGGCTGACCAAGCTGCCGGGCGGGGTCGCCATGGCCTCCGTCATGGGCTGCGGCGGGTTTTCCGCGATCACCGGCTCGTCCATCGCCTGCGCCTCGACCATGGGCAAGATCTGCACGCCCGAGATGCTGCGCATGGGCTATGACCCGCGTCTCGCCACCGCCTCCGTCGCGGCGGGCGGCACGCTGGGCTCGCTCATTCCGCCTTCGGTGCTGTTCATCATCTACGGCATCTTCACCGAGACCTCGATCTCCTCGCTCTTCCTCGCCGGTGTTCTGCCGGGGCTGCTGACGCTGATGGGCTTCGTGCTGGTCATCGCCGTCTGGGTCTGGCGCGATCCATCGGTCGCCCCCTCGACCGACCAGCGCTACAGCGCGGGGGAGCGTTGGACCGCAGCGCTCGAAAGCTGGCCCGCGCTGCTGCTTTTCGTGCTCATCATCGGCGGCATCTACGGCGGCATCTTTACGGCGACCGAGGCCGCAGCTGTCTGCGTCGTCTCGGCCACGCTGATCGGTTTTGCGCAGAAGAAACTTGACTGGGCCGGTCTTTGGGCCGCGGTGAAAGAGACCTGCGTGCAGACCTCCGCCATTTTCCTCATCGCCGCCTCGGCCAAGATCTTCGTGGCCTTCGTCGCGCTAACTGGCGTCGCGGGCACCATCGTGGGCTTCGTCTCTGACGCGCAGATGTCGCTGGTGGTGCTGATGCTCTGCATCGCGCTGATCTATCTTCTGCTCGGCATGTTCCTTGATCCCATCGGCATCATGGTGCTGACTCTGCCGCTGATGATCCCGCTGGTCGAAAGCTATGACCTGAACCTGATCTGGTTCGGCGTCGTGGTGATCAAACTGCTGGAGATCGGCCTGATCACCCCGCCCGTCGGCCTCAACGTCTTCGTCATCGCCAACGTGGTGGGCCGTGAAGCGCCGATCGACAAGATCTTTGCCGGGATCACGCGCTTTCTCAGCGTCGACGTGATCGTGCTGATCCTGATCATGTCCTTCCCAATGATCTCGCTCCTGATCCCGATGGCGGCGCGATGAATCAGGCGGCTTCCGATACCGTCACGGACCGCAAGTTCGCCAATACGCTGGCGCGGGGGCTTGGCATTCTGCGGGCCTTTCGCGCCAGCGACAGCGGGCTGAGCCATGCCCAGATCGCCGAGCGGACGGGGCTGCCGAAACCCACGGTGTCGCGGCTGACCTATACGCTGTGCGAACTGGGCTATCTGGCCCATGGCGGGCGCAACGACAAGTTTCGGCTTGGGCCTGCGGCGATTGCGCTCGGCTCCGTCGCCTCTGTCGCGGTGAGCTTCGTGGATATGGCGTCGGATGCGATGCAGGAACTGGCGGATGAGACCCGCACGCTGGCGTTGATCGCCGTGCGCGATGGCGACCGGATGATGCTGGTGCGCACTTGGCGGCCGCGCACGGCCTCCACGATCTGGCTGGAGCCGGGGCATCGCATCCCGGTCTATGGATCCTCCTCGGGTCTGGCCACGCTGGCCAGCCTCGACGAAGACCGTTTCGAAGCGCTGGAACCCGACGACCGGCTGCGTGATTTCCGCCGTGAGGGCTATGAGCAACTGCTGGCGCAGGGCTTCGTGCTGGCCCCGCCTGACACCCGCTATGCCCGCAATGTAAACGCGGTCAGCGTGCCCTATTACGCCGGTGAGTTCGGAGAGCCGGTGTCCTTTAGCTGCGGCGCGCTGCCGGCGGACTTGCCCGACGACCGCATTCTGTCACAAGTGGGGCCAGCCCTGCGCGACGTGGTCAGCGGCATCGAACAACGCACCGGACGGGCGCCCGCCCTGTCACGGCGCGGATAAAGACAAGGAGACATCACATGACCGACAAGATCGCCTATTCCCGCCACGATGACATCGTCGTGCTGCGCATCGAGAACCCGCCCGTCAACGCGCTGAGCCAAGCCGTGCGGCAGGGGCTGGCGGACGGCATGGACCGCGCCGAGGCCGAGGACGGCGTGCGCGCCGTGATGATCGTGGGCGAAGGCCGCGCCTTCATCGCCGGGGCCGACATCACCGAGTTCGGCAAGCCGCCGATGGAGCCGCATCTGCCGAACCTCTGCAACCGCATCGAAGCCTCGCCGCTTCTGGTCGTGGCCTCCATGCATGGCGTGAGCCTCGGCGGCGGTCTCGAAGTCGCGCTCTCGGCCCATTACCGCATCGCCCAGCCCTCGGCCCGCGTCGGCCTGCCCGAAGTGCACCTTGGTCTCATCCCCGGCGCCGGTGGCACCCAGCGTCTGCCGCGTCTCATCGGCGTGGAACCCGCGCTCGACGCGATCACCACGGGCGGCCACATCAAGGCACCGCAGGCGCTGGAGATGGGCATCGTCGACCGCGTGGAGGAGGGCGATCCGCAGGAAGTGGGCCTCGCTTACGTCCGCGAGCTGCTCGACAGCGGTGCCGAGCGCCGTCCGATCTGCGAGATGCCCGCGCCCGCACCGATCGACTGGGATGCCGCCTATGAGGCGGTGCTGAAGAAAGGCCGCGGCCAGATTTCCCCCGCCGAGGCGGTGCGCGCCGTGCAGGCAGGTGTCGAAAAACCCTTCGAAGAAGGCATGAAGGCCGAGCGCCGCATCTTTTCGGAACTGATGAACACCGACCAGCGGCAGGGCATGATCCACGCCTTCTTCTCCGAGCGGGCGGTCAGCAACCTGCCCGAGCTGAAAGGCGTCGAGCCGCGGGAGTTGAAAGCCATTGGCGTGATCGGCGGCGGCACCATGGGCGCGGGCATCGCCACCGCGGCGCTGCTCTCGGGCTTTTCGGTCGTGCTGATCGAGATGAAGGAGGAGGCCGCCAAGGCCGCGCATGAGCGTATCTCCGGCAACCTCGCCGGTGCGCTGAAACGCGGCAAGATCGATCAGGCGAAGTTCGATCACCTGACCGGCACGGCGCTGACCGTCTCCACCGAATACGACAGCCTCAAGGACGTCGACTTGGTCGTCGAAGCGGTGTTCGAGGACATGGACGTCAAAAAGCAGGTCTTCGGCAAGCTCGACGCGGTCTGCAAGCCGGGCTGCGTGCTGGCCTCCAACACCTCCTATCTCGACGTGAACGAGATCGCCGCCTCCACCAAGCGCCCCGAGGACGTGATCGGGCTGCACTTCTTCTCGCCCGCGCATGTGATGAAACTGCTCGAGGTCGTCGTCGCCGACAAGACCGCGAAAGATGTGGTCGCCACGGGTTTTGCGCTCGGCAAGGCACTTGGCAAGGTCAGCGTTCGCGCAGGTGTCTGCGACGGCTTCATCGGCAACCGCATCCTCGCCACCTACCGCACCGCGGCGGACCACATGGTGTTGGACGGCGCCAGCCCCTACAAGATCGACGCGGCGCTGGAGAAATTCGGCTTCGCCATGGGCCCCTTCGCCGTGGCCGACCTCGCCGGGCTCGACATCGGCTGGGCCACGCGCAAGCGCAAGGCGGCGACACGCCACCCCGAGGAGCGCGTGCCGACCTATATCGACCGGCTTTGCGAACAGGGCCATTTCGGCCAGAAGACCGGTGAGGGCTACTACATCTACGAGAAGGGCAAGCGCGGCGGCACCCCGAACCCGGAAGTCACCCGCCTGATCGAGGAAGAGCAGAAGGAGCGCGGCATCACCCCGCGCGAGTTCACCGAGGCCGAGATCGTGCGCCGCTACATGTGCGCCATGGTCAACGAGGCCGCCAAGGTGCTGGAAGAGGGCATCGCCAAACGCCCGCTCGACGTGGATATGACCCTGCTCTTCGGCTACGGCTTCCCGCGCTACTGGGGCGGCCCGATGAAATGGGCCGACATCCAAGGCCTGCCCAACGTGCTGGCGGCGATCGAAGGCTTTGCCGAACAGGACCCGTGGTTCTGGAAACCCGCGCCGCTGCTGGCCGAACTGGTCAAGACCAACCGCACCTTTGATGATCTGAACAAGGAAGCTGCCAAATGAAACAGGCCGTAATCGTCTCTGCCGTCCGCACCGGGCTGGCCAAATCCTTCCGCGGGTCATTCAACATGACCCACGGTGCCACCATGGGCGGCCATGTCGTCGCCGAAGCGGTCAAGCGCTCGGGCGTCGCCCCCGACGCCATCGAAGACGTGATGATCGGCTGCGGCTATCCCGAGGGGGCCACCGGATCGAACATCGCGCGCCAGATCGCCCTGCGCGCGGGCCTGCCGGTCACCGCCTCGGGCGTGACCGTGAACCGCTTCTGCTCGTCCGGCCTTCAGACCGTCGCCATGGCCGCAAACGCCATCTGCATGGAGGGCGCAGGCCCGATGGTCGCGGGCGGGGTCGAGAGCATTTCGCTCATCCAGCCGCATGTGAAATCCGTGAAGGAGCCGTGGCTGGAAGAGCACAAGCCCGAGGTCTACATGGCGATGATCGACACCGCCGACATCGTGGCCAAACGCTACAACATCAGCCGCGAGGATCAGGACGCCTACGGGTTGCGCAGCCAGCAACTCATCGCCAAGGCGCAAGAGGCCGGGCTCTTCGACGATGAGATCGTGCCGATGCAGACCACCATGGGCGTGCAGGACAAGGAAACCAAGGAGATCTCCACCCGCGAGGTCACCGTGGACCGCGACGAATGCAACCGCCCCAATACCACGATGGAGGGGCTTGCGGGCCTCACCCCGGTGCGCGGCGAGGGGGCCTTCATCACCGCCGGTAACGCCAGCCAATTGTCCGACGGTGCCGCCGCACTGGTGCTGATGGACAGCAAGCAGGCCGAGCAGCAGGGCCTTCAGGCCATGGGCGCCTTCCGCGGCTTCGCCGTCGCGGGCTGCGAGCCCGATGAGATGGGCATCGGCCCGGTCTTCGCCGTGCCCCGCCTCTTGGAACGCCACGGTCTCAGCGTCGATGACATCGACATCTGGGAGTTGAACGAGGCTTTTGCGAGCCAGGCACTTTACTGCCGCGACCGTCTGGGCATCGACCCGGACAAGTGCAACGTGAACGGCGGCTCCATCGCCATCGGCCATCCCTTCGGCATGACCGGGGCCCGGATGACCGGCCACATCCTGCGCGAAGGCCACCGCCGCGGCGCGAAACTCGGCGTCGTGACGATGTGCATCGGCGGCGGCATGGGGGCGGCTGGCCTCTTCGAAATCTACTAAAGGGGGCCGACATGGACCTGAGCTATACAGACGAAGAACGCGCCTTCCGCGAGGAGGTGCGTCAATTCCTCGCCGAGAAACTGCCCAAGGAACTTTCTGAGAAGGTGCGCCGTGGGCAGGAGCTGACCAAGGACGACCACGAGCGCTGGCACGCGATCCTGAACGAACAGGGCTGGCTTGCGACCAACTGGCCCAAGGAGTTCGGCGGGGCGGCGTGGAACGCCGTGCAGCGCCACATCTTCGAGGAAGAGGCCGCCGCCCACCACGCGCCGCGCATCGTGCCCTTCGGCCTGTCGATGCTGGCGCCGGTGCTGCAGAAGTTCGGCTCGAAAGAGCAGCAGGATTACTGGCTACCACGCATCCTGTCGGGTGAAGACTGGTGGTGTCAGGGCTATTCCGAGCCGGGCGCCGGGTCGGACCTTGCCTCGCTGAAGACCACCGCGGTGAAGGACGGCGATCATTACATCGTCAACGGCCAGAAGACATGGACCACGTTGGGCCAGCACGCCAACATGATCTTCTGCCTCGTGCGGACCGACAAAGACGTGAAGCAGCAAGAGGGCATCTCCTTCCTGCTGATCGACATGGAGACGCCGGGCATCACCGTGCGCCCGATCATTCTGCTGGATGGCGGCGCCGAGGTGAACGAGGTCTTCTTTGACAACGTCAAGGTCCCCGCCGAGAACCTCGTCGGCGAGGAGAACAAGGGCTGGACCTACGCCAAGTATCTTCTGACCCATGAGCGCACCAACATCGCGGGCGTGGGCTTCTCTCAGGCCGGTCTTCAGGCCGTCAAACGCATCGCCAAATCCGAAATGGCCGGGGGCCGCCCGTTGATCGAGAACCCGCATTTCGCCGCCCGCGTGGCGCAGGCGGAGATCGACTTGATGGCGATGGCGACGACCAACCTGCGGATCATCTCGAAAGCCGCTGCAGGGCAGGCGCCGGGCGTGGAAAGCTCCATGCTCAAGGTCAAAGGCACGATCATCCGGCAGGAGATCAACGATCTGTTGCGCCGCGCCGCCGGGGTCTACGCCATGCCCTTCGCCTCCGAGGCGGTGGCAGGCAGCAACGACGCGCTGCCTGATCCCAATGACGCGGGCCCCGTGGCCGCGCAATATTTCAACAATCGCAAGCTGTCGATCTTCGGCGGCTCCAACGAGATCCAGCGCCAGATCATCGCCAAGACCATGCTGGGAGGTGGCAAATGAATTTCGACCTGACCGAAGAACGCCAGATGCTGCAGGACAGCCTGCGGCGGTTCCTGCGCGACAAATATGACACCGAAACCCGCAACCGCATCCTCGAGAGCGAGACCGGCTATTCGACCGAGATCTGGGAAGGTCTGGCCGAACTGGGCGTAATCGGCGCGCTCTTCACAGAAGAGCAGGGCGGTTTCGGCGGCGCGGGTTTCGACCTTGCCGTGGTCTTCGAAGAGCTGGGCCGCGCCGGGGTGGTTGAGCCGCTTCTGGACAGCGCCGTACTGGCCGGGGGGCTGATCGCCGACCTCGGGACCGAAGAACAGCAGGAGCATATTGAGCAACTGATCGGCGGCGCGCTGCAACTCGCCTTCGCCCATGGCGAACCGGGCAGCCGCTATGACCTCGAGCGCGTCACCACCTCGGCCACGCAAAACGGCGACCAGATCGTGCTCAGCGGCCGCAAGGCCGTGGTGGCGAATGCCGAGGCCGCCGACATGCTCGTTGTCTCCGCCCGCGAAAGCGGTGAGGCGGGGGACCGCGATGGTATCTCGCTCTTCCTCGTGCCCGCGGATGCCAAGGGGCTGACCGTCACCGGCTACGCGCTGCTCGCAGGTGGCCGCGCCGCCGAGGTGACGCTGGATGACGTGACCCTGCCCGAAAGCGCCCGTCTGGGCGCGCCGGGCAAGGCGTTTGACGCCATCGAGACCCGCACCGCCATGGCCACCGCCGCGCTCTGCGCCGAAACGCTCGGCGCGATGGAGACCGCTTGCGACCTCACGCGCGAATACCTCGGCACCCGCAAGCAGTTTGGCCGCCCCATCGGCAGCTTTCAGGCCCTGGCGCATCGCATGGCGGACCTGCTCATCGACCTTGAACAGGCGCGCTCTGCCGTGATCAACGCGGCGGGCCATCTGGAGGACGACCGCGAAAGCCGCGAGCGTCACGTCTCGGCGGCCAAGAACCTAATGGGCCGCGTTGGCCGTCTGGTTGCAGAGGACACGATCCAGATGCATGGCGGCATCGCCATGACGCAAGAGTACGAACTGGCGCATATCGCCAAGCGCATCACCATGGCGGACCACCGCTTTGGCGATGTCGACCATCATCTGGAGCGGTTCATTGCACTATCCGCCGCATAATGCACCGACCAGCGGGGTTCAGCAGCTGATCGGGTTCCAACCCGACCTGTCGAACCCCGATGGCAGCACCCGCGTAACGCTCGACCTCGGCCCGCAGCACCTGAATGTTTCGGGCGTGCTGCACGGCGGGCTGCATACGCTGATGCTCGACGTCGCCGCCGGTTTCGCCTGCGCGCGGCACTGCGCGATGAGCGGGCCTTTCGTGCCGATGCTGACGCTCTCGCTGACCACCGACTACATCGGCGCGGTCCGCGAGGGGCAGATTGTCGCCACGGGACGCGTCACCGGTGGGGGCTTTAAGATTCTCTACGCCGAGGCGCAGTTGCACGATACCGAAGGCCGCCTGCTGTCGCGTGCCACCGGCGTATTCAAGAGGGCCAAGACATGAGCGCCCGTATCGAGGACCGCGGCGATCGGCTGATCGTCTGGAACGGTAACGCCGAGAAGCGCGGCGCGCTGACGCCCGCGCTCTACGACGCGATTGCCGAGGCGATGCGACTGGCCGAGGAGCCGCGCATCCGCGCGGTGATCCTGACCTCCGAGGGGCGGTTCTTCTGCGCCGGGGGCGACCTTAACGTGCTGATCGAACGCCGCAAGCTGACCGAAGAGGTCCGCCGCGAGCGGGTCGATGCGCTGCATGATCTGGTGCGGTCGATCCGCGCCTGCGCGGTGCCTGTCATTGCCGCCGTCGAAGGCGGTGCCGCGGGCGCGGGCCTGTCGCTGGCACTGGCCTGCGACATGATCGTGGCCTGCGAGGACGCGCAGTTCACCGCCGCCTACGTCAAGGCCGGGCTTGTGCCCGATGCGGGGCTGACGGCGTCACTCGCACGGCTCCTGCCGCGCCCCTTGGCGATGGAAATGTGCCTGCTGGGCCGCCCGGTCATGGCCATGCGCTTTGCCGAACTGGGCGCGGTCAACCGCATCTGCCCCAACGGTCGCGCGCTCGACGAGGCGCTGATGCTGGCCGACACGCTGGCCGCGGGTCCGCGCGCGGCGCAGGGCACGATCCGGGCCTTGGTCGGGCAGGCCTATGAGACCGACGAGGCCGCGCAGCTCGACGCCGAGCGCAACGCCATGGCCCGCGCCGCGGGCGGTGACGAAGCCGCCGAGGGCATCGCGGCCTTTTTAGATAAACGAAAGCCCCGGTTCTAGCCGGGCGGCGGCTGCCGGAGGAGGTGGCCGCCATTAGGCAGGAGGAGACACCCATGAATGCCAGGGTACAGGATTTTCTAGCTGAGCAATTGGCGACCCGCCCAGAGGCACCAGCGCTGAGCGACGCCAGCGGCGCGGCTTGGAGCTTTGCCGATCTGGACCGCGCGCGCCGGGCCTTGGCGTCGGAGTTGCGTAGCGCAGGGGTGCAGGCGGGCGACCGAGTGTTGTTGATGGTGGAGAACTGCGTTTCCGCCGTGGCCGGGCTCTATGCCGCATGGGAGTTGGATGCGGTGGCGATCCCCGTCAACGCCCGCCAGAGCGAGGCCGAGGTCACCCGCATCATCAACCACGCCACCCCGGCGGCGGTGCTGCTGACCTGCGAAGCCTCGCCCGAGGCGGCGGCCCATGCAGCGCGGCTGGACGCACGCGAGATTGCGGGCGATTTCGGCAGCTTGCATTTGGCCACGCCACAGCCCAGCAGCCCGGATGCCGATCTGCATGACGTGGCGGTGCTGCTTTATACCACCGGCACCACGGGCGACCCCAAGGGCGTGATGCTGACCCATTCCAACCTGCGCTTCGGCGCCCGTGCCTCTGCCGATCTGCGGCAGATGGTGCCGGGGGATGTGGTCTATGGTGTCTTGCCGATGACCCATGTCTTCGGCCTCGTCTCGGTCCTGATGGCCGCCGTCAGCGCGGGCGCGAAGGTGCGGCAGGAGAGCCGCTTTTCCGCGGCGAAACTCCATGCCGCGACCCATGAGGATGTCACGATCCTGCCTGCGGTGCCGCAGATGCACGCGCTGGTCATGCAATACTCGCGCGAGCGCGGCATGCCGAAACTGGGAAGCCCGACCCTACGCTATGTCTCCTCCGGCGGTGCGCCGCTTGACCCTGCGTGGAAGCGCAAGGCCGAGGCTTTCTACGAACTGCCCTTGCAAAACGGTTTCGGCATGACCGAGACCTGCTCGGGCGCATCGGCCACGACCAATGCGCTTGGCTCCCCCGATACCTCCGTCGGGCCGGTGACGCCGGGGACCGAGTGCAAGATCGACGACCAAGCCCCCGGCGGCAACGGCGCGGGCGAGGGCGAGGTGCTGGTGCGCGGCCCGCATGTGATGAAGGGCTATTACCGCAACCCGACCGAGACCGACAAAGCCATCGACGCCGAAGGCTGGCTACACACCGGCGATCTGGGCAAGCTCGATGAGGAGGGGCGGCTGCACATCCTCGGACGCTCGAAAGAGTTGATCATCCACGGCGGTTTCAACGTCTACCCGCCTGAGGTGGAGGCCGCGTTGAACGATCACCCGCGCGTGGTGCAATCGGCGGTGGTCGGACGGCGACGCGAGGGCGATGAAGAGGTGCTGGCCTTCGTGCAGGTGGCACCGGGGGACGAGGTCACGGCGGAGGAGCTGCGCGGTTTCGTCAAGGAACGGCTCACCGGCTACAAACGACCCGCGCAGATCATCGTGGCCACTGATCTCCCCGCAGCGCCCACGGGCAAGATCCTGAAACACCGCTTATTGACGGCCTTTGCCGATCAATTGGCGTGACGGGGCGGGGCGCAGAAGCGCCCCGCATCTTTATCAGACGTAAGTCCCTTCGGCGGCTGCGCGGATCGCGCGGATGTTCTCGCCGTAGGGCGCCGGATCGCTGACCGAGCCGCCTTTGAAGACGGCGGAACCCGCCACCAGCACATCGGCCCCGGCCTCAGCCACCAGTGGCGCGGTCTTGGGATCGACCCCGCCGTCGATCTCGATATGCACGGGCCGGTCGCCGATCATGCTGCGCAGCTCGCGGATCTTGGCGGTCATGTCGATGAACTTCTGCCCGCCGAAACCGGGGTTCACGGTCATCACGCAGACCAGATCGACCATGTCGAGGATCTCGGCCACGGCGCTTGCCGGCGTGCCGGGGTTCAGCGCCACGCCTGCCTTCGCACCCGCGCCACGGATCGCTTGCAGCGTGCGATGGATATGGGGCGTGGCCTCCACATGTGCGGTGATGAAATCGGCGCCCGCCTTGGCGAAGGCTTCGATATAGGGATCGACCGGGGCGATCATCAGATGCACGTCCATCACGCCCTTGATATGGGGCCGGATCGCCGCGCAGGTGGCGGGGCCGAAGGTGATGTTGGGCACGAAATGCCCGTCCATCACGTCCACATGCACCCAATCGGCGCCTTGGGCTTCGATGGCTTCACATTCGGCGCCGAAATTGGCGAAATCGGCGGCAAGGATGGAAGGGGCGATCTTGATCGAACGGTCGAAAGTCATGGGGGCAGGCCTTTGTTACGAGGGTTGGCCCCTCATAACGGCTGACCGCCCCCGGGGAAAGAGGGCTAGAGGTCGAGCTCCAGCACCCCGCCGGGCTGTGCTGCGCGGGACTGGCAGAGGATGATCGCCCCCTCGCGTTGCTTGGAGGAAAGCACGAAGTCGCGGTGCTCCACCTCGCCTCCGCGCAACACGCATTTGCAGACGCCGCAGATGCCGTCGGAGCATTTCAGATCCACCGGCACCCCCGCCGCGATCAGCGCCTCGGCGGCTGTCTCCTCGGCCCCGACGTCGATCTCGCGGCCCGAGGTGAGCTTGAGCGTGAAGGGGTGGTTCTCGTAATCCGGCAGCTCGGGTGTAGAGAAATACTCCAAGTGCCGCGCCTCCTCGGGGATGCCGGCGTCTTCGGCGGCGCTGAGCACCGCCTGCATGTAGGGCTCGGCCCCGCAGGTGTAGACATGGGTGCCTTCGGGCGCGCGGGCCATGATCGCGGGCAGGTCGGCGCGGCTGCCCTCGGCGGAGATATGCAGATGCACCCGGTCGGCCCATGGCATCGCGGCCAGTTCCTTGGCAAAGGCCGCGGCTTCGCGGGTCGAGGCAGAGTAGTGCAGATCGAAAGGCCGCCCGAGCGCATGCAGACGATGCGCGAAGGCGATCATCGGCGTGATGCCGATGCCGCCGCCCATCAGCAGGCTGTGGGGGGCGTCTTCGATGAGTTCGAAATGGTTCACCGGCTTGCCGACGAAGATGCGCCTGTCCTTGGAGAACACCCGGTGCAGCAGCGCCGAGCCGCCCCGGCCCGCGTCCTCGCGCAGCACCGCGATGCGGTAGCGACTGCGGTCTTCGGGATCGCCCAAGAGCGAATAGGGGCGCAGGTATTCCGGGGCCACCACCAGATCGAGATGCGCGCCCGCCGTCCATGCGGGCAGGTCATGCCCCTCGGGGTGGGCGATGTCGTAAAGCCGGGTCTTGGCGTTCAACTCCTCCACCGCGGTGATCCGCAGGTCGAGCACCGGGGTATCGCTGCCGACTTTGTAGAGATGCAGGTGCTCGGTCTCCCCCGCTGCCGTCTTGCGGCGATGTTCGTCGGCGCTGATCAGGGCGGCATGGGCCTTGATCCCGGCCTCGCGGTTCATCGGGTCGGGATAGGGCCACGGGTGCGGGGCCAGCGGGGCGGGGTAGACGGCGAGGGTCTGGTCTTCAAACTTGAGGTCCAACTCCGGTTGCAGGTCGCGCGCGTTCACGGGTTGCGCGGGGGTGTCGAACTGGCCCGAGGGCTTGCGCTCGATGTCCCACCACCATTTCTTCACCGGGTTCAGGCGTCCTTTACCGACCTTGTCGTCGAGCTTGGCCAGCAGGGGTGCGGCGGCGGGGATGTTCGACGCGGCCCAACGAAAAGGCGCCTCGGCAAAGAGCCCTTCGAGGTTCCACGGGCAGGTCTTCATGCAGCGCCCGCACATGGCGCCGCCTTGGTTGGTGATCCGGTAGGTGGCGCATTTCTGGCTGTCGGATTTCCAAATCTCGTAGCCGTTGAACATCTTCTTCGGCCCGGCGGTGATCGCCCCTGAAGGGCATTCGCGGGCGCATTTGTTGCAGGCCTCGCAGAACTTTTGCAGGCCGAAGTCGATGGGCTTGTCGTGGGTCACGGGCAGGGTGGTGGTGACCACGCCGGATTTCAGCCGCGGGCCGAGGAAGGGGTTCAGGATCACCTCCCCGATGCGGCTGACCTCGCCCAAGCCCGCCAGCAGCAGAAGCGGCGGTTGCAGCACGTCGCCGTCCATCACCGTATGGGCCTTGGCGGAATGCCCGAGGTTGCGCAGATGCTGCGCCAGCACGCCGCCGAGCATCGAGAACCGCAGGTAGGCGCGCATGGATTGCGACACGGCGATCCAGTCATCACCCGAGGACCCCTCCATCGTGTCATAGCCTTGGTCGATGATCAGGCTCAGCGCTTGGTCATGCGGCGGGGTGATCGGGGTGCCGGTGGCGTCGTGGCTGTACCATGTCCAGTCCGGGCAGGCCGAGAGGCCCGCGGCGTCGGCGCCGAGGAAATAGCTCGCCGCCTTGAGGTTGGCGGCATTGCGGGCGGCGTCCTCGGCCTCGGGGGCGTCTTCGTTCACCGGCCCGTCCTGCAACAGGATCAGCGCGCCCAGCAGGCGGCGCTGTGCGGCGGAGGGGGCGGATTTGATGACGTGGTGCCCGCCCTTCATGGCGTTCTGCACCTTTGGCCCCATGTCGCCGAACTGGCCGCGCGCGAAAAGATCACCGCGTTTCGGCACGCGCGGCACGTTGGCGGCGTCGATATAGGTCGTGGGCTCCTCGACCCTCTTCAACGTCTCGAAAGGATGCGGCCCCATGGCATAGTCGCGCCGGGCGTAAGGGTCGACGTCGCGGGCGCTGACCCCGCCGTGGGTGCCCAACTGCCAATGCGGGCCTTTAAGCACCGACCAGGGCTGTTCGGCCAGAGGGGCAAGCGGCATGTCGGGCGCGAGGGCCATGTCGGTCGTCACCACCGCAAGGCCGAAGCGCGGGCCGATCCATGGCGCTTGCAGGATGTCGTCCTCCATCACAGCCAGCCCCGCCGCCACGGCCAGTTGCCCGAGGCTCACGTCGGAGGTGGTGGCCGAATGCACCTTGGCCGCGAAGCCCAACTGCCGGATGTATTCGGCAAGCACGGTGGCGTTCTCGGTCCCGCGCAGGCAGGCGCGCTCGGCTTGCGCGTCCATGATCCAGTCGCTGCCCGGCTCGCCCTCACGCGGGTCGCGGGGGTAGGCGGTGAGGATCACCAGCGCATGACTGTGGCCGTCGATCGGGGTTTCCGGCGCATCCACGGCGTCGCGCAGGTTGGCCATGATCACATCGACGCCCGCGGCCAGCGTCTTGGTCTGGCGGCTGCGCAGACCTTCGGCCAATTGCGCGGTGCCTTGGCTGCGGCGCGGGTAGGGTAGCCGCGCCTCGCGCGGCAAGGCGCCGACGCCCATCATCGAGGCATCGTTGTAATAGCCAAAGGATTTCAGGTGGTTGGCCCGATCCTGCGGGCTGTCGGGGATCACCGCGCCCGCCCTGTTGACCGGCCCGTCGCGCAGCACGTCCATCATCGCCTGAAAGGGCGCCATGGCGTTGCAGATGCTCTGCGGTGCCTCGGGCCGCTCAAACCGCAGTTCCGGCTCGGGCGTCTTGGGCAGCCGGTCATGCGGTGCCTGCAACCGGCGCAGCCGTTCCAGCGGAAAGGGGCCGAGATGCATGGGGCGGGTCTTGGATGAAAAGAGCTTCATGGGCAAATCGATGCCACGCTTTGGGATGATATGCTAGTCTTGGTTGTATCGGTAAACACTGCTCTCGCTTGACTTTTTGCGCAGCCGCCGACCATGCTGCGGCAAAATTGGAGGAGTAAGATCATGACCCTGTTCACCCGCCGTCAGGCCATCGCAACTTTGGGCGCCGCAACGGCTGTGGGGCTGGCGGCACCGGCACTGGCGCAGAACCGCAAGATCACCCTGGGCGCGCTGCGTTTCACCAGCCACGCGGGCAGCTTCGTCGGCTTTGAACGGGACTATTTCAAAGAGGCCGGTCTGGATGTCGAGCTGCGCTTTTTCGAGGCCGCGCAGCCGATGGCTGTGGCGATTGCCAGCGGCGATGTGGACTATGCGATCACCGCGATTTCCGGCGGGCTGGTGTCGCTGGCGCAAAAGGGCGCGGTCAAGGTGATCGGCGGCGGCCTGCAAGAAGAGCAGGGCATCGACGGGCAAAAGTTCCTCGTCTCCGACGCGGCCTATCAGGCGGGCATCACCGCGCCGGGCATGTTGGACGGCAAGAGCTTTGGCATGACGCAGGCGGGGTCGTCCTTCCACTACATGGGCTCCAAAATGGCCGCGGCTGAGGGGATCGACCTCAAGTTCAAGCCGCTGCAAAAGGTCGGCGCGGTGATCGGCGCGCTGAAGTCGGGCCAGATCGACGCATGGTCGATCGTGCCGCATATCGCCAAGCCGCTGGCCGGGTCGGGTGCCGTGCATATCATCGGCGATGTGGCGACCTATCTGCCGGATTATCAGGTGACCACGGTCTTCACCTCGACCAAAAACGCCAGCGACGAACAGGAGATGACCAAGAATTTCCTCGCCGGTTACTCCAAAGGCGTCGCCGATTACAACGCGGCGATGATCGCTAAGGAAGGCGGCGATGCGGGCGTGGATGAGATGGTCGATCTGATCCACAAATATGTCTACACCGACCGCCCGCGCGACAAGGCCGCACCTTCGATCATCAACGGCACCATGCGCCTGAACGAAGGGGCCAAGCTGAATGTCGCCTCGGTCCGCGATCAGTTGGAGTGGTTCCAATCCGAAGGGTTGGTCGATGCCGACATCACTTTGGAGACGCTGCTCGACACCTCTTATGTCGAGACCGCGGGCAGCTAAACGCTCGCCCCTCTGGAAGGCTACGCTGCTCAAGGCGCGCTCGCCACGGGCGCGCCTTTTGCTTTCGGGCCTGCGAGGGGATTTCGGCAACGCATGACTGGCAATGCCGCCGCGCCAAGATACCTATGATGCTGATATGGGGCCAAGCCCCTGAGCAGAAAACGGGAATCGGCAGTGAGCGACGGCAGTTTTTTCGCCCTGAACGGCTATCATTTCGCATTGGGGGCCGTGGGGGCGGTGGTCATCCTTGCCCATTGGCTGCCCCGCTTTTTCAGCCGTCGAGAGCCTGCGGCCTCGGGGTTGTTGATCCTGTTGGGCATGGGGGTTTTCGCCCTTGTCCCCGGCATGCCGACATTCCCCGACCCCCGCGCGATGCCCTTCCCATGGGAGGTCGTCTCGGAGCTTTGCGTGATCGTCGCGCTTTTCGCGACGGGGCTGCGGATCGACCGGCTTTCGGATTGGTCCCGCTGGGGGCCGACGGCGCGGTTGCTGGCGCTGACCATGCCGTTGACGATCCTGTCGGTCGCGCTGATGGGCTGGGCCTTTGCGGGGATGACTGCGGCGGGCGCGATCCTCTTGGGGGCGGTGATGGCGCCCACCGATCCGGTTCTGGCCGCCGATGTGCAGGTCGGCCCGCCGCATGAGGGCGGCGAGCATCCGGTGCGTTTCGCGCTGACGACCGAGGCGGCACTCAATGACGGCTTGGCCTTTCCTTTCGTCTACCTTGGCATTCTGGTCGCTGCCGAGGGGTTGGCCCCGGCGTCTTGGGGCGTGGAATGGCTGGCGCGCGATGTCTTTTGGCGCATCGCCGTGGGGGCCGCCATGGGGGCTGCGGGGGGCTGGGCCTTGGGGCAGGTTCTCTTTGCGGTGCCGCGCAATGCGGTACTGGCCGAAACCTCCTCCGGCGTGGTGGCCTTGGCGGGGGTGCTGTTGTGCTATGGCACCACCGAATTGGCCGAGGGCTATGGCTTTATCGCCGTGGCAATGGCCGGTCTGGTGATCCGGCGGGTCGAGGCGGATCACGCATTTCACCGGCGTTTGCACGATTTCACTACCGCTGTCGAACATGCGTTGACGGCGCTTGTGCTGGTGGCGATCGGCGCGGTGCTGCCTGCATTGCTGAGCGATCTGACCCTTGCAGGCGCGGTGATCGTGCTGGCGCTGATCTTTGTTGTGCGCCCCTTGGCGGGGTGGCTGTCGCTTATGGGCACGCCGCTTGAGACGCGCCCCCGCTGGGTTATCGCGCTCTATGGGATACGGGGGATCGGGTCGATCTATTACCTTGCCTATGCGGCGGGGAAGGTTGAGTTTCTGGACGAGGAGCCGCTGTGGGCGATGGTGGGTTTTGCCATCCTTCTGTCGACCTTGGTGCATGGGTTCACCGCCGGGATCGCGGTGGATGGGCTGCGCGGCAAGGGGCAGCCGCCCTCCTAACCGACCCCGCGGTGCAGGGCGGTCGCGCCCGCTTGCGGATCGCACATTGCGCACGGTGCGTTTTTGCTGAAAAAGGGCGGCATGGACCTCAAGCTTTCCTCCGTCAGCCATTACTATGGCGATACCCAAGTGCTGCGTGACATCACGCTCGACATTCCCTCCGGCCAGATCGTCTGCATCGTTGGCCCGTCGGGCTGTGGCAAATCCACTCTGCTGCGGATGCTGGGCGGGTTGGAGCGCCCCAGCGAAGGCCGGGTGTTGCAAATGGGCGATGCGCCCGAGGGCTGTCTGAACCCGCTGACCTATATTTTTCAGGACTTCGCCCTGCTGCCTTGGCGCAGCGTGCGGGGCAATGTGGCGCTGGTGCTGGAAGGGCATGGGCTGGGCAAGGCGCGGCGCGAGGCGATCATCGCCGATGTCTTGGCGCGCACGAAGCTCACCGATTTCGCCGATGCGCTGCCCAAACAGTTGTCGGGCGGGATGAAACAGCGGGTGGCGATTGCTCGGGCGCTGGCGGTGAACCCCGCCGTGATGCTGATGGATGAGCCGCTGAGCGCGCTTGACAGCCAGACCCGCGAATTGCTGATGGATGACCTTGTGGCGCTCTGGACGCGGCAGCCTTTCACGGCGGTCTATGTGACCCACAACCTCGCCGAGGCCGTGCGGCTGGGGCATAAAATCGTCGTCCTGTCGCGCCGTCCGGGCGAGCTGCGTGAGGTGGTGGAGTTGGACATGCCACTGGCCGAGCGGCGCCACGGCGACCCGGGTTTGGAGGCGCAGCAGCAGCACCTTTGGGGCTTGATGCGTGATGAGGCCGCGGCGGCGGATGCGGAGTTGATCGATGGCTGAAATGACGGATGTGAACGCCCGCGAGGTCACCTTTCGCGGCGGTGGTTTCCAGCCCGGCACGCGGCGCGGCGTGGGGCTTGCGGTTTTCGTGGTGCTGATCCTGCTGGCGGAATGGGGCACGCGCAGCGGCTTCATTTCACCCCTGACCCTGCCGCGGCCCAGCGATGTCTTGCTGACCTTTCAAGAGCTTTATCAGTCGGGGATGCTGTTCAAACATCTTGGCCCCTCGCTGACCCGTTTGGCGGTGGGCGCGCTGATCGGTGCCTCATTGGGCATCGGCATTGGCGTGTTGATCGGGTTGTTTTCCTTGGTCCGCGCCGGGTTGGTGCCGCTGGTGGCGGCGATCTTCCCGATCCCCAAGATCGCGCTGTTGCCGCTCTTCGTGATTTGGTTCGGCATCGACGAGGCCAGCAAATACGCGCTGATCGCCTTCGGCACCTTCACGCCCACGGTTGTGGCGACCTATGCGGCGGTCGACAATGTGGACCGGGTGCTGATCCGCATGGGGCAGAGTTTCGGCCTCGGCTGGTGGTCGGTCGTGTCCAAGATCGTGGTGCCCGGCGCGATGCCGGGGATCCTTTCGGGACTGCGGATTTCGCTGACGATCGCGATTATTCTGCTGGTGGCGGCAGAGATGCTGGGCGCGGAATATGGGATTGGGGCGTATATCCTGCAGGCGGGGAGCTTGTATGATCTGGAGCGGCTTTTCGCGGGCGTGGTGATCTTGTCGCTACTGGGGGTGGCGGTGTCTGCGGCTGTGGCGGCGGTGGAGCGGCGCGTGTTGAGCTGGCGGGTATAACACAAGGGCCAGCGCCTGCCCGCGGGTCGGCGATCCAAACGGCGGTTCATGCCACTTTATGGCTCAACCGTGATAAGACCTCGCCAGGGCGGGCCTAGCCTCACCAAATCGCCTACCCGTCCGGGCGGGCAGGCGATGGCCCGGCGCCTGCGGCTTGATTCCGGGCTTGGGGTGGTAGTCAATACCGGGGGAGGGCCGGGCGCCAAACACTCAGTTCCGGGCCGGGGTGGTAAGAGCGCATCATTTGCGTATCAATACCGCCAACCGCCCTCACCAACGGACCCCCACCATGACCGAACACACCACCACCCACGCCGCCGACGAAGACGCCCGCAACCGCGACATCAAGATCTACGTCAACGGCGACATCGTGCACCGCGACGAAGCCAAAGTCTCGGTCTATGACGCGGGCTTCATGCTGGGAGACGGCATTTGGGAAGGCATGCGCCTCTATAACGGCACATGGGCCTTCTTCGATGAGCATATGGACCGCTTCTTCAACTCCTGCAAAGCGATCTCGCTCGACGTGGGGATGGACAAGGCCGGCATCGCCGACGCCCTGCGCCGCACGGCGGAGGCGAACGACATGCATGATGACGTGCACTGCCGCCTGATGCTGACCCGCGGGATCAAGGACAAACCGTTTCAGCACCCTTCGCTCAGCACCACCGGGCCAACGCTGGTGATTATCATGGAACATTCCAAACCCGTCGACCGGCTGCAGTCCAAGGGCATCCGTCTGGCCTCGGTCCCGCAGGTGCGCGGCCTGCCGCACAGCCAAGACCCGAAGCTCAACAGCCATTCCAAGCTCAACTGCATCATCGCCTGCCTTCAGGCCGAAGAAGCGGGCGCGGATGAGGCGCTGATGCTCGACCCGCATGGTTTCGTGAACACCACCAATGCCTGTAACTTCTTCATCGTGCGCCGGGGCGAGGTTTGGACCTCCACGGGCGACTACTGCATGAACGGCGTGACGCGGCAGAAGGTCATCGACCTCTGCCATGAAAACGGCATTCCGATGCGGGAGAAGAACTTCTCGCTCTACGAGGCTTACGGCGCGGATGAGGCTTTCCTCACCGGCACCTTCGGCGCGCAGACCCCGGTGGCCGAGATCGACGGCAAACCCATCGGCACGGGCGAGCGCCCTGTCACCAAACGCATCCAAGCGCTGTACAAAGAGCTGATCAAACAGCACACGGCCTGAAAGCCGATGGGTGCCCGCCCCCGCGAAGAGGGGCGGGCGGCATCTTAGGAGACCATGCGCTTGAGCGCCGGCACGCGGCGCAGCAGGAGCCAATCCAGCAGACCTACGACCAGCAGGGTGACCCCCGCCATCGGAAAGGCCAGCGCCACGGCCAGACCGACCACAACCGCACCTTTCCACAGCGTCATATTGCGCGGCGCAGGCGGGGCCGAAAGCCAACCGGCAGGATTTGCCGGGCGGCGTTTCCACCACATCACCACGCCGGAGACGCAGAGAAAGATCACCGAGAGGCAAAACAGCGTATTGGCCAAAACGCTCGGCCAACCCAAGGTGCCCATATGCAGCGCGATGCCTACGGCCATCGCCTTGCCGGCCAGCGAATAATCCGCATAGCGCACATCGGCGAGGATCTTGCCCGTGTGCCGGTCGATATGCACCGTCCGGTCGCTGGTGGGGTCTTCGGCATCGGTGTTCATCGAATCCCGGCTCAGCGTCCAAACACCGTCCTCGCCGCGCGGCAGGTTCATCTGATAGCGCGCGTCAAAGCCGATCTGCCGGGCCAGCGCGTCGATGGTGTCAAGTGTGGCGGGCGTGCCTTCGGCCAGTCCCGCCACCCCGGCATCGCTGCCTGAGGCGGGCATCGGGGTCTGCTCCAGCGCCCAAGGCACCTCCTTGGGTCCGTGGTTCATGCTGGCGTGAAGGTCATCTGACAGCGGGGCCTCCCATTTCTCCGCCGGGAACTGGCTCCATGCCTGCACCATCTTTTCACCCCAAATACCGGCCCAAGAGAGGCCTGAGATCAGGAAGAAAAACAGCACCACAGAGACCCAAAGCCCGATCGCCCCGTGCAGAGATTTCCACAAGGCGCGCCCACGGCCCAGTCGCGGAAGCAGCGCGGCCCGCAAACCGGTGCCGCGCGGCCACCAGAGGTAGAGCCCCGTGGCGATCAGCACCATGCCAAGCGAGGCCGCGATCTCGATCATGCGGTCGCCGGTGACACCCAGCAGCAGGCTGCCGTGGATGTTGTCGGCCATGTCGTACCAACCGCTGCGGCGTGGGAAACTGGCGAGGACTTCGGCGGTATAGGGATCGACGGCGACCATGGTCGCCACGTCATGCGCGTCCACCCGAAAGATCGCGGCCAGATCATCGGCGCGGGGGGCGACATATTGCACAAGGGTGCCGCCTTCGATGCTGGCCTGCGCGGCGGCGGCCTGATCGGAGAGGGCGAGGGGTGCGTCTTGGGGCGTGACGGCAATCCGCTCTCCGTCCCGCCCGCCGATGAAGGCGATCCAGAGCATCACAAGCCCCGTTAGGGCGAGCATGATGAAAAAGGGGATGACATAGACCCCGGCATAGAAATGCCAGCGCCAAGCGGCGCGGTAAAAGCTGTTCGCACGTTGCGTGTTGTCGTTTTGCAGGGCTGCCGTGCCTGCAGGATCGATGGAAACCATGTGTTTGGTCCTCTGACTGAATTGATATGTGGTAGGTGGGAGGTCAGAGAAACCGTGGCGGCGCCCTTGCGCGTTTCACAGCCGTGCGGCGCGGTTTGGGGCGCGTTGCCGGGGCGGGGGGCAGCGGTGGCGCCGGGTGAAAGGTGACGGCCAAGGGCTGCACCGCCAGCCCCCTGCGTAGGGCCGCGAGGGAGTGCTGGTTCCAATCGCAGGGCTTGTGTTCGGGCTGCACCGGTTCGCCATCCGGCCCGATGGTCACCGTCTCGACCCCGTAGCCCGTGCACAGCACCATGGTCAGCGCGCCTTGCTGGCGCTCTGGCATGGTTCCGGGCGCGAGCGCCGAGAACGCCCCAAACAACAACACCACCGCCCAGAGGCAGAGGTGTTGAAGCGGGCCGGTCAACGCCTTGCGGCGCATTCTGCGATGGGCTGGGGCTTAGTGTTTATGCTCGTGCGAGGAGTGATCCATTCCGCCCGCGTCATGCCCGCGGCGGCTTTCGACATTGAACGTCACATCCAAGGTCCCGGCCTTTTCAAAGGTCAGGGTGGCGGGGATTTTCTCGCCTTCCTCAAAGGGATCACCGTCGAGGCCCATGAACATCACATGCAGCCCCCCGGGTTTGAGGGTAACGGTTTCGCCCGCGGGCAGGTCGATGAAGTCCACATGGGACATGCGCGCGACGCCCATGTCATCGGTGGTCGTCTCATGGAGAGAGACTTCGTCAAAGCCCTCGGCGCTGATGCTGACAAGACGGTCGGCAGTGTCGCCGCCATTGGTGATCGTCAGATAGCCGCCGCCCACGCGGGCGGTTTTCGGGGTCTCATAGGCCATCGGGTGATCGACGGTCAAAGCGCCTGCGGTGTACTCATGCGCGGCGGCGGGCAGGGCGAGGAGGGCAGCCAAGGCTGCGGTATAGAAAGATTTCATTGTCATGTTCCATTGTCTGAGATGTGCAAAAAAGGTCGTAGCTCAGACGAAGGGAGGCCCCCGGACAGGCGGTGGCGCCCCGGCGGGACTGCGTGGTGCGCCCAGGGCGCGGGTCAGGCGGGGCGTGGCAAAGTGCAGCGCCGCGCGCGGCAGCAAGACATCCGCCGGGCTGGGCAAGATCAGCGCGTTGACGATGCGGCAGGCTTCGCAATCCAATGCCGCATGGTTCTGCCCTTCGACCGGCCCATCGCAAAGGTCGCTCAACGTGCCGCCCGCTTGGATAAAGGCGATGAACGCCGGATCCTGCTGCACCTGCGCGGTCGCCCGATGGGCGAAAGGCAAGCTGGCAAGGGCCAGCAGCAGCAAGAGGGTCAGACTGACCCGAAGCGAGGATATGCGCGAAACGGCGGACATGCGCCCTGATACCCCGGCTGTCGCGGCAAGGCTATAGGGTGCTTTGATCTGCGACGCGATGTCATAGGCCGGGCGCTGCGCAGGGGGGCTATCGGGGGAGAGTGTTGGCTGGGATGGTAGGATTCGAACCTACGGTACACTGTACCAAAAACAGTTGCCTTACCACTTGGCTACATCCCAACACAGGGCGCTAACTAAAGTTCTCTGGCCCGGGGTGCAAGACCCGTTTTAAAGAAATTAGCCTATTCTTCGGCAGCATCAACAGAGAGCAGGTCTTTGCTGGGCAATTCGGCACGTTCCTGCGCGACGATGCGGGTCAATTCCCGCTCGGTTTGGGGCTCGACGGGCTGGGCGGCGGCCGGATTCGTGGGTGCGGCTGCCGTTTGCGGCGAATCGATGGGCGCGTCGGAGGGCGATTCGCTTTGAGAGAGTAGCTGATAGGCCGGTGGCCCCGCGGTGAGGCCCGCCGCATCGAAAGCCGAAAGGGTCAGGCGAATCGCTTCGCTACGGGCGGCGAGCAGATCGGTGCTTTCTTGATTGATCCAACCGGCGAATTGCATGTTGATCCAGTGATCGGCGACCTCGTCCACCCAAGCGGCGGCTTCGGGGCTGGATAGGACAAAGGGCAGACCGTTCAGCACCTCCAGCGCCAAATCACGGGCGCGGGCCAGATCGGCGTCGCTGGCGACCGAGAGGGTAAAGGTGAACCGCCGTTCGGCGTTGCGCGAATAGTTGGTGATCCGGCTTTTAAAGACGGTGGCATTGGGGATGCGCAGGTGGTTGCCGTCAAAGGTCAGCAGGATCGTGGCACGGCTCGTCAGGCGGATCACCTTGCCGGTGTCGCCGTCGATCTCAACGGTGTCGTTGGGGCGAAAGGGCTGGCGGATCGATAGCATGATGGAGGCGATGAAATTCTCGACCGTGTCGCGCACCGCAAAACCGATGGCGAGGCCGACAATCCCCGCCGCGCCAAGGATGCCCGACAGCAGCGCCGTGGCGCCTAGGATATCCAGCGCCACCACCAGTGCCGCGATGACAAAGGCCAGCCGGATGATCTGGCGGTAAATGTCAGCGATGAACGCGTTGGGGGCGAGCCGATCCCACGGGTTGCGCAGCCGCGCCAGCGCCAGCCCGGCGACGACGATCAGGCCAAAGACCCCAAGCGCCACCAAGGCCAGCGGCAGGAAGGCCAGGACTTGCGCCATCCGGTCACGGAAGCGCTCTACGGCGGGGTTGAGCCGCTCGGCCACATCGGTGCTTTCGCGCACCTCGTTGCGGATCGCCACCACCCCTTCGACACGGCCCGCCAAATCGTTCAGCCGCGCGGCGCTGGCGGTGTCGAGCGTGGTGCCGGTCAGCGTGACGATGCCGGAGGCGACAGAGACGCGGACCTTCTCGAACCCCTCAAGCTCGCGCAGGATGGCGCGGATGCGTTTGGCGATGGCGGCGTCTGCCGTGGCGTCGCCTTCGACGGCGATGGTGCCTTCGGGCTGGTCGCTCGTTTGCGCAAAGGCCGGGGTGAGGGGCAGCGCGCAGCTCAGCAGCAGGCAGAGGAACAGGCGGGGCAGGGCGGCGGTAAGGCGCATGGGGGAACTCCGTCAGCGGGATGGGCCACCGCCCCCGGGCGACGGGGACGGCAGCTTGGCCAATTAGCGTGTTACCCCTGACAATCGAGCAGCACCGCCCCGCTGCGCTGTCCGGCCTCGACCAACTCATGGGCGCGGGCGGCCTCAGAAAGCGGCAGGACCGTGTCGACGGGGCAGCGCAGGGCGCCGTCCTCCAACGCGTGGTGCAACCGGTTGATTGCCTGTTCGCGCGGGCCTGCGGGCAGCAGGTAGATCAGGATGATGTCGATTGTGACCGCTTTGAACAGCAGCGGATAGAAGGGCAGTACCGGCGACATCTCCGCCGCCGAGCCATAGGCGGCGATGCGGCCATTGGGGGCGATGACCTCGGTGTCGGTGGTGATGTTCAGGCCGAACTCCGTCTCGACGATGGTGTCGACCGGGTTGCTGCCATTGGCATCGAGCACGGCGGCAGCGAGATTGGGGTCGGCGTAGTTGAACACGGCATCGGCGCCTGCGTCGCGCAGCAGATCGTTGTCGCGGGGGCTACAGGTGGCGATCACCTTGGCCCCGCCCCATTTCGCCAGTTGCACAGCAAGATAGCCCACCGTGCCTGCGCCGCCTTGGATCAGCACGGTTTCCCCAGCCACCCCGCCGCCGCCAAAGACGGCGTGGCAGGCGGTGAGCCCCGGAATGCCAAGCTGCGCGCCGACCTCCGGCGAGACGCCATCGGGCAGGGGCACGGCTTGATGCGCGGGCAGGGTGATCTGCTCAGCCGCCGTGCCAAAGCCGCGTTGCCACTGGCCGTTCCAGATCCAGACCTTCTGGCCCACCCGGCCCGCATCGACGCCCGCGCCCACGGCGACGATCTCTCCCGCGCCATCGCTATGGGGGATGACCTGTGGGAAGGGCGGTTTGGTCACGCCGGGGCGCGTGCCCGCGCGGGCCTTCACGTCCGATGGGTTCACGCCCGAATGGCTGAGCGCGACGCAGACCTCTCCGGCTTGCGGGGCGGGGCTGTCGACCTCCGACAGGCGCAGCACGTCGGCGGCGGCTCCGAATTGGTCATAGGTGATGGCTTGCATGGCGCTCTCTCCGGCTTGAATTTTGCCGGCAGAGTGGCGCAAGCGCCGGGATCATGCAATTGCGGCGGCGAGGGCGGGCGTTACTCGCGCAGTTCCTTGGGGCCGACGCCCCAGAGCCGCACCTTGGGCGCCCAGCCGGTGAAACCGCCCGAGCGCAGTTCGCACCATTCCAGCGTGCATTCGCCCAGACGGGCCACGACGCCCAACTCAAGCCGCGCCACCACGGCGGCTTTTGGGTCGGGATTGATGCGCAGTTGCAGCATGTCCTGTTCGACCAGCACCGTGCGGGTGCCCGACAAAAGCGAGTAATGCACCCAGCCGCCCATACCGTCGCGGTCTTCGACCCGGCGCCAATGGCCATGTTCGGCGGTGATCCTCAGCGGCAGGTCGCGGCGTTTGTAGACCCAGTCGATCCGGTGTGACAGGGACGGGCCGCGGCGCACATTGCCTTCGGAGGCTTTCATCGAAACGAAACGGGGCAGGGGCAGGTTCGTGACCTGACCACGCGCCTCTTCTGCAACGCCGGAGGTCGGCTGTGCCAAAAGCAGCGCGCCCACCATCAGGGCGCTGCGAAAGAAAGCGGTTATCATGGAATTGCCTGCTATGCGGTTCACTGCTGTGGGTCGGTGCTGTGCAAATCTGCGGGTTATTGTTGCTCTTTTTCCGGCGCGAGTTCTTGTGCCTCGTCGCTGCATGAGACACCATGCCCGCGAAACGAGGCGACGCCAAGACCGGGAGAGCAGGCATGTCAAAGAAGCGGTTGAGTGTTGTAGTGACGCGACGGTTGCCAGAGGCCGTGGAAACACGGCTGTCAGAGCTGTTTGACGTGACCCTGCGCGAAGATGACAGGCCGATGACCCGCGAGGAATTGGGCGCGGCGATGCGTCAGGCCGATGTGCTGGTGCCCACCATCACCGATGAGATCGACGCGCCGCTAATCACCCAAGCGGGCGAGCGGCTCAAGCTGATCGCCAATTACGGGGCCGGGGTCGATCACATCGATGTGGCCACCGCGCGCCAGCGCGGCGTGCTGGTGTCGAACACCCCAGGCGTGCTGACCGACGATACCGCCGATATGACCATGGCGCTGATCCTCGCTGTGACCCGTCGCATGCCCGAGGGCATGGCGGTGATGCAATCGGGCAATTGGGACGGCTGGGCGCCCACGGCACTCTTGGGCGGGCGCGTTGGCGGGCGCCGGCTGGGCATTTTGGGCATGGGCCGCATCGGTCAGGCCGTGGCGCGCCGGGCGCGGGCCTTTGGCATGCAGGTGCATTACCACAACCGCAAACGGCTGCGCGAAGAGATCGAGGGCGAGCTAGAGGCCACCTATTGGGAAAGCCTTGATCAGATGGTCAGCCGGATGGACGTGATCAGCATCAACTGCCCCCATACCCCCAGCACCTTCCACCTGATGAACGCCCGCCGCTTGGGCCTGATGAAGCCCGACGCGGTGATCGTGAACACCTCCCGCGGGGAGGTGATCGACGAGAACGCGCTGACGCGGATGCTGCGCTCGGGCGATATCAAGGGCGCGGGGCTGGATGTCTATGAACATGGTCGCGAGATCAATCCGCGCCTGCGCGAGTTGAAGAACGTCGTGCTGCTGCCGCATATGGGCTCCGCCACGCTGGAAGGGCGGATCGAGATGGGCGAGAAAGTCCTGATCAATATCAAGACCTTCGATGACGGCCACCGCCCGCCGGATCAGGTCGTGCCCTCCATGCTCTGACCCACGGACGGCTGCGGCAACGCGGGCCTTTCGTGTGATTGATTTACAAAGATGCCGCCGGAGGATTCTGCGGCGTGAGGATGCTATTGGGAGATAGAACGTGACGAAAATCGCAGATTTGCCGCGAAATGAGGTGGGGATCACCGCCGCGCTGGACGAGTTGCAACAAGCCTTCGGGGACAATCTGCTGACCGGCCAAGCCATTCGCGAACAGCACGGCCATACCACCACATGGATCGACACGCAGGCGCCCGACGCGGTGGTCATGGCGCGCTCGACCGAAGAGGTGGCGCAGGCGGTGCGTATCTGCGCCGCCCATCGGGTGCCGGTGATCCCCTTCGGCACGGGCACCTCTCTCGAAGGGCATGTGAACGCCCCCGCGGGCGGGATTTGCATCGATGTCATGCAGATGGACCGCGTGCTTGAGGTCAATGCCGGCGATCTGGATTGCCGGGTGCAGCCCGGCGTGACCCGCGAGGCGCTCAACACCCATCTGCGCGATCAGGGGCTGTTCTTTCCGATCGACCCCGGCGCCAATGCGTCGCTCGGGGGGATGACCGCGACGCGGGCCAGCGGCACAAATGCGGTGCGCTATGGCACGATGAAGGACAACGTCCTGAGCCTTGAGGTGGTTCTGGCCGATGGCCGGGTGATCCGCACCGGCGGGCGGGCGCGGAAATCTTCGGCGGGCTACGATCTGACGCGGCTTTTCGTGGGCTCTGAAGGGACGCTTGGGATCATCACCGAGATCACCCTGCGCCTGCAAGGCATCCCCGAGGCGATGTCCTCGGCCCGCTGTTCCTTCCCGACGGTACAGGCCGCCTGCGAGACCGTGATGGCGGTCATCCAATACGGCCTGCCCGTGGCGCGGATCGAGCTTCTAGACGCCGATGTGGTCAAGGCCGTGAACGCCTATTCCAAGCTGACCCTGCCCGAAACGCCGCTTTTGCTGCTGGAATTCCACGGCTCCGAGGCGGGCGTGGTGGAACAGGCCGAGACCTTTGGCATGCTTTCAGAAGAGTTCGGCGGCAGCGGCTATGCCGCGACGACGACCCCCGAAGAGCGCAGCAAGCTATGGCAGGCCCGCCATGACGGCTATTGGGCGGTGCTGGCGCTGAGACCGGGCTGCAAAGCGGTGGCCACGGATGTCTGCGTGCCGATCTCGCGCCTCGCCGATGCCGTGGTGGCGGCTCAAGCGCGGGCGGAAGAGTTGCAGTTGATCGCCCCCATCGTGGGCCACGCAGGGGACGGGAATTTTCACGCGTCCTTGTTGATCGACATGGACGACCCCGCAGAAGTCGCGCGCGGCGAGGCCTTCGTCAGCTGGTTGGCGGAACTGGCGATTTCGATGGATGGGACCTGCACCGGCGAACATGGGATCGGGCAGGGCAAGCGGCCCTATCTGCGCAAGGAATTGGGGGCTGCGGTGGATGTGATGGCGACCCTAAAGGCGGCGCTGGATCCGCAGGATATTTTGAACCCAGGGAAGATTTTGCCGGAGTGAGTTGGGTGTTTTGCCCTGATGTTGTGCGGCGGGATGGGTCGTGCAGGGTATTTGGGAAAGGATGAAGGTGGGGGGCGGTGTGGTCTGCGTAGATGTTGTGCGATGGGAGAGGTTGTGCAGGGTATTTGAGAAAGGATGAAGGTGGGGCGCGCGCGCTTGGGCTGAGGTGGCGCTTTGGGTGAGCGGGTGAGGTCGGTTTTTGGCGATGTTGGGTCGGCTGCTGCCTGCGGGGCGTGGTGCTGCTGCGTACAACGGGAGTGGGCCTAGCGCAGGGGGATTGGCAGATGAAAACGCAAGTCAAAGCATTGGTTGTCGGGGGCGGCGCGGTTGGCACGTCGATCGCCTATCATCTGGCGAAGGCCGGTTGGGATGATGTGATGCTCTTGGAGCGGGACGAGTTGACCTCTGGCTCGACATGGCATGCGGCGGGGCTGTTGCCCTTGTTCAACATGTCTTATGCGACGACCCATATTCATCAATATTCGGTCGAGTTTTATAAGACGCTGGAGGCGGAGACGGGGTTGAACGCAGGCTTTGCCGTGGTGGGCAATCTGCGCATGGCCCAGAC
The DNA here is from genome assembly GCF_043557315.1 of Sulfitobacter sp. 1A12779. Taxonomy (NCBI): domain Bacteria; kingdom Pseudomonadati; phylum Pseudomonadota; class Alphaproteobacteria; order Rhodobacterales; family Roseobacteraceae; genus Sulfitobacter; species Sulfitobacter sp. 1A12779. The sequence continues at coordinate 38,135 of NZ_JBIFFU010000013.1, read as the reverse complement.
CGACGCGCGGATGGATGAGTATATGCTCTATGCTTCCACCGCCGAGACCTGTGATGTGCCCTATCAATGGCTTACCCCCGATGAGATCAAGGCGAAGTGGCCGCTGATCGAGACATCGGACTTGAAGGGGGCGCTTTATCACCAGACCGATGGCTATATTAACCCTGCCGATGTGACCATGGCGATGGCCAAGGGCGCGCGGCAGCGTGGTGTGGCGATCGAGCGCAAGTGGCAGGCGGATGGGTTCCATTGGAATGGAACGCATTGGGAGGTGACCTGCACCAAGATGGTCGAGAAGGGCGGCAACCTTGTCCCGTCGGACGAGCAGATCGTCATCACGGCGGAACATGTGGTGACCGCGAGCGGCAACCATGCGCAGCGCACGGCGCGGATGCTGGGCATCAAGATGCCAGCGATTCCCGTGGAACATCAGTTCATCATCATGGACCGCGATCCGGCCTTGGTCGATTATCGGGCGGCGGGCAACGGGGAGCATCCGGTGATCCGCGATGCCGATGCGCAGAGCTATGTGCGCGAAGAGCGTGGTGGCTGGATCCTTGGGGTTTATGAGAAGGGCGCGCCGGCGCGGTTTGAATATGGGGTGCCGGACAGTTTCCGGGCCGATCTGTTTCAGCTCGATCTTGAGCGGATCGAAGATCAATATATAGCGATGAACCACCGCATCCCCTCGGCCGAGGATTGCGGGCTGAAGGATGATTTCAACGGACCGATTTGCTATACGCCCGATGGCAACCCCTTGGTGGGGCCAGCGCCGGGGCTGCGCAATATGTGGCTGGCGGAAGGGTTTTCCTTTGGGATCACGGCGGCGGGCGGCACGGGCTATTATCTGGCGCAGATGATGGTGGAGGGCGAGTCCGAGATCGATATGGCGAGCCTCGATCCCAAACGCTACGGCGATTGGATGACCACGGAATATGCCGCGCGCAAGAACGAGGAAGCCTACGACCACGTTTATATTCTGCACCATCCTGATGAGGAGCGGCCCGCGTGCCGCCCGCTGCGCACCTCGCCCGCCTATGACCGGCAGGCGGCGCGGGGGGCGCAGTTCGGGCAGGTGAATGGTTGGGAGCGGCCGAATTATTTCGCGCCGGAGGGGTTTAGCGATCATGACAGCCGCTCGTTCCGGCGCGGGGGCTGGTGGCAATATGCGGTAGAAGAGGCGAAAGCCATCCGTGAGGGTGTGGGTCTGATTGATGCCACGGCCTTTACCAAACATCTGGTCCGCGGGCCGGGGGCGACGGCGTTTCTGGATTGGTTCACCTGCAACAAGCTGCCTTCGGTGGGGCGGATCAACCTGACCTATGCTTTGACCGGGGCGGGGACGACGCGGACGGAATATACCATCGTGCGTTTGGCGCAGGACGAATATTACCTCGTCTCGGCGGGGGCGTGGACGGCCTATGACAGCGATTATCTGCGCAAGGCGATTGCCGATAAGATGCCTGAGGTCGGCTACGTGGAATGTCATGACGTGACCACGCAGTGGGGTGTCTTCGCGATTGCCGGGCCGAAGTCGCGGGATGTTTTGGGCGCCTTGGTGCGGGATGCGGCGCCGGAGACGGTGTTGGGCAACAAGCGGTTCCCGTGGCTCACCATGCGCGACATCGAGTTGGGCATGGTGCCGGTGCGCGCGATCCGGGTGGCCTATACCGGAGAGCTCGGCTGGGAGTTGCATCACCCGATCGAGATGCAGAACCATCTGTTCGACCAGTTGGAGAAGGCCGGCAAGCCGCATGGGATGAAGCTGGTCGGTGCGCGGGCGCAGAACTGGCTGAGGCAGGAGAAGAGCTATCGCGCCTTTGGGCATGAGTTGGGCCGGGATGCGACGCCTTTGGAAGCGGATTTGCCGCGCTTCGTGGACCTGAACAAAGAGTTTCACGGGAAGCAAGCGATGGTCGATCACGGCATCCGCGCGAAATGCGTGACCGTGCTGATCGACGGGCCAGAGGATGCCGATCCTTGGGGCCGCGAGGTGCTTTACAATGGCGAGACCCGGACCGGGCGGCTGACCTCGGGGGGCTATTCCATGACCTTCGGCAAGAGCATCGGCATGGGCTATGTCAAACCCGAGGATGCGGTGGTAGGCACGAGGCTGAAGGTAAAGATGCTTGATCAACTGTGGGAGGCCGAGGTGGTCGAAGACAGCCCCTATGATCCGAAGAACCAGCGCATCCGGGTGGACGGTTGATCCGGCGCGGGCTGCTTGCACTCTTTTGCGTATTGGCGCTGACGGCGGCGCTGCTGCGCGACAATCCCGTGGTCAGCGCGGCGCAGGGCTATGCCGCGGATGTGGCGACCACGGCGGCGGCCTCCTATGTCACGTTGCGCACGTTGAACGCCTTTCTCTCCACCGCGCAGGAGATCGAGGTGGGGCTGTCCTTCATCGCCTCCGGCTCGGCGCGGCCTTTAAAGGTGTTGGAGCCGATTGACGACACGGTCGAGCGGATCGCGGGGCTGGTTTTCGGTGTCATGGTGGCCACGGGGGTGATCGCCGTGGCGCTTGGTCCGGTGAGTGCGATTGGGTTGGGGCTGTTGTCTGTCGCACTGGCGGTTTGGGCCTTGAGCAAGCGCGGTCATGCCGGGCTGCCCCGTCGGTTGGCGTGGTATGGCGGGTTTCTGGGGCTGGCGCTTCCGCTTGCCTTGGTTGTGTCTGAGCCGCTGGCGGGGACGCTCACCGAAGGGGTCTATCTGCGGAACATGGAGGTGATCGAGGAGATCACCGCACATGTGGGCGGCAGCGAAGCTTTGGGTGAGGAAGAACCGGGTTTGACGGAGTATCGGCAGCTTGCCAGCAACCTTTGGAGCCGCGCGGATGAGTTGATCGGCGCGCTGTTGGCAGTGCTCGGGGTGCATGTGTTTCGGATATTCTTGTTGCCGCTTTTGTTGGTGGGCGGGCTGTTCGTTGTGGCGCGGTATTATGCGCGGGGGTGAAGGCTGGCGTGGCGTCTGGGGTGGGCGTTGTGCAGAGGTATTTGGGAAAGGATGAAGCGGGCGGGGTGGCGTTTTCGTTGGAGCCGTTTGGTTTGGGGAGAACCGATCGCGTCGCTTTTGCGGCGGGGTGGCGCAGAGGTATTTGAGAAAGGATGAAGGAGGGGAAGGGGTGCTCCCCCGTTCATTTTAGCGCAGGGCGCGGGTGGCGACCCAGTTTTGCCAGTCGGCGCGGCTGCCGGAGAAGGCGTTGAGGTCCACGTCGCCGCCGATGCCCGCGACGATGCCCGTGGCGCTGTATTGCCAGAAGCGCCATGTTTGGCCGGGGTAGGTTTCGGCTGGGGTTTTGGCGGTGGTGCGCAGCCAGAAGTCGTATCCCCGGAACCGGCCAAGATCGTTCTCACGGTAGAATTTGGGTGTGGTGTAGATGATCGGGCGTTGGCCGTAATGGGCCTCGACCAAGCGCAGCCAGCGGCGCATTTGATCGCGGACGGCGGCAGCGGGCGGGCGGACATGGGCGCAGGTGGGGGAGAAGGGGTTCCATTCCATATCGAGCACCGGGGGCAGCATGCCGCCTGTCTTGGGCACGTTGCGGATGAACCAGCGGGCCTGATCCTCGGGCGGGGTGCAGAAATAGTAGAAATGATAGGCGCCGCGTTTCACGGCGGCCTGGCCCGCGCCTTGCCAGTGGCTGTCGAAGTTGATGTCTTTGAGGTCGCCGCCTTCGGTGGCTTTGATGAAGGCGAAGTTCACCCCCGCGCGTCGGGCGGTGTTCCAGTCGATATCGTTTTGGAAACGGGCCACGTCGATGCCGTGCACGGGGTAGGCGGCGGGGGTGCGGCCTTTGAAACTTACCGGATCGCTGTCGCCGAAGGCGGCGGGGAAGAGCACGCCGGGCGGGGCCGGGGGCGGGCTGCCGGGGGAGCCGCAGGCGGCGAGGGCGAGAAGCGTCAGGATCAGGGCGCGGCGGAGGATCATGGGCTGGGCTTTCTGGCGATGAAGGCGAGGTTGTTGGCGGGCATGTCCACTTCGTCGATCGGGCTGAGGGCTGCATCGCTGAGCCAGCGGGCCATCTCGGTATTGTCCTTATAGCCGATCGCGGGGTCGGCGGCGCGCAGCTGGGCGTCAAAGCGGGTGTCGCCGGGGGAGGTGGTTTGGCCGTCGCGTTTGAACGGGCCGTAGAGGATCAGCGTGCCGCCGGGGGCGAGGGCTGCGGCGGCTTCATCGATCAGGCTCCGGGTGGCGAAGGTCGAGATCAGATGCAGCAGATTGGCCAGCATGATCAGGTCGAAGGGGCCATGTTCGCCCGCCCAGCCGGGCGTGGTCGCGTCGAGCGGCAGGGCGGGGGCGATATTGGGCGAAGCGGCCTCGGCTGCATAGGCGTTAATGCTGGCGCGGCGGGCGGTGTCGATGTCGCTGGGTTGCCATCTAAGGCCCGGCAGGCGTTTGGCGAAGCCCACAACATGTTGGCCGGTGCCGCTGGCGATTTCCAGTGCACGGCCCCGGGGCGGGGCATGGGCGGCCAGCAGGTCGCAAAGCGCGTCGAGATTGCGCGCGGCGGCGGGGGCGAAGAGCCGGTCGCCGCCTGCCTCTTCGGCGACGCTGGCGTTGGGAGGCAGGCGGCTCATGCCTGCTCTTCCAGCCGGTCGGTGGCCGGGGGCGGTGTGGGCGACAGGGCGGAGATGGCAGCGTAGGTCTGCGGCGTCATTAGGTAGGTCAGCGCGGCGAGCGACGGCTCTAGTTGGGCCAAGGAGCGGGCCGAGATAATCGGCGTCGGCTTCGTGGGATGGGCCGCTGCCCAGGCCACGGAGAGGGTTGCGGGATGGGTGCCCAGATCACGCGCGAGGGCGGCAAGACCGGCAGCGGCGCCGTGCATTCCCTCTTGCCCGTAGCGGGCGGCATAGCGGTCATCCTCGCTCAGGCGGCCAGTGCCGCCCTCAGCGTATTTCCCGGTCAACAGTCCACCGCCCAGCGGGGAGTAGGGGGCGACCAATATGTCGAGGTCATGGGCCATCGGCAGGATCTCGACCTCGGCCTGACGTTTGACGAGGTTGTACATCGGTTGGATCACCGCGATCTCAAGCCCGAAGTCGGCGGCGATATGGGCGGCTTTGACGACCTGCCATGCGGCGAAGTTCGACAGGCCCACTTGGCGGATATGGCCCTGTTGTTGCAGGTCGGCCAGCGCGGCGAAGCTTTCGGTCAGCGGGGTCTCGGGGTCGAAGCGGTGGAGGTAGAGCACATCAAGCGTATCAAGCTGCATCCGCTGGCGAGATGTCTCGGCAGAGGCGAGAATATTAGCCCGACCCGCGCCGCCGGTATAGGCGGCTTTGGTGGCGATGATCAGGCTTTCGCGGCGGTCTTGGACGAACTGGCCCAACAGCCGCTCTGACGCCCCGTCGGTATAGACATGGGCCGTGTCGAAATGGGTGATCCCGGCCTCGATACATGCGTCGAACATCGCGCGGGAGGCTGCCGCATCGGCGCGCCCGCCGAACTGCATGGTGCCGAAGGCGAGGCGGCTGGCGGGGGTGCCATCAAGGCTGGTGAGCATCTGTATCATGCCAGATTGGTGGCATGTGCGCTGCCCGCGCGCAATGGGTTTACGCAGGGGCAGGCGGCGGCGCGCTTGGGGATTGCACGCATGGGGCCCCGACCGGGGCGGCGACGAAAAAGGGGCGCGCGGTTGCCCGTGCGCCCCTGTCGTCGGTCAGCCGGTTCGGCTTACTCAGGAATGGTGCCTTCGATGCCTTCGACATAGAAGTTCATGCCCGCCAGCGTGCCGTCATCTGCGGTCTCGCCTTCGGCCAGCCATGCGGAACCGTCCTGTTTGTTGATCGGACCGGTGAAGGGGTGGTACTCGCCCGATGCGATTTTCTCTTTCAGTTCCAGCGCTTCGGCTTTCACATCTGCGGGCACGGCGTCGGTGATCTCACCAATGCCGACCATGCCCGGCCCGATGCCGTCCCATGTGTCTTGGCTTTCCCATGTGCCGTCCATGACCGCTTTGACGCGGTCGATGTAGTAGGGCGCCCAGTTGTCGATGATCGAAGACACGCGCGGCTTGGGGGCATATTGCGCCATGTCGGAGGCTTGGCCAAAGGTGATCACGTTGCCCGCTTCCTGTGCAGCCGCTTGGGGTGCTGTGGAATCGGTGTGTTGCAGCACCACGTCGGCACCCTGTTCGATCAGCACCTTGGCGGCGTCGGCTTCCTTGGCCGGGTCAAACCACGTGTAGGCCCAGACGATTTTGAACTGAACGTCGGGGTTTACCTTCTTGGCGTGGATATAGGCGGAGTTGATGCCGCGGATCACTTCCGGGATCGGGAAGGAGCCGATGTAGCCGATGATGTTGCTCTCGGTCATGGAGCCCGCGATGTGGCCCTGAATGGCGCGGCCTTCGTAGAAACGCGCGGAATAGGTCGAGACGTTGTCGGCGCGTTTGTAGCCGGTGGCGTGCTCGAATTTCACATCGGGGAATTTCTTGGCGACATTGATGGTGGGGTCCATGTAGCCAAAGGAGGTGGTGAAGATCAGATCGGCACCATCGAGCGCCATCTGCGTCATCACACGTTCGGAATCGGGGCCCTCGGCGACGCTTTCGACGAAGACGGTTTCGACCTTGTCGCCGAACTCTTCTTCGACGGCCAAACGGCCTTCGTTATGCTCATAGGTCCAGCCGCCGTCGCCCACGGGGCCGACAAAGACAAAGCCGACCTTGGTCTTGTCTTGGGCCACAGCGCCCGAAGCAAGGCCGAGCGCAAGGGCCGCGCTGGTCATAAGGGTGGATAGTTTCATGAGGTTTCCCCTGTTTGCGTGCCCCTTGCCGGGGCTTGATGTGCGGCGCAGGGCCGCGTGACGTGATGCCCCTAGTTCGAGGCGTGGAAGGTACGGCCCAGCGAGGCCGGCGCGGCGCTTTTGTCCGCCGACAGCACCACCAAAACGATGATGGTGATGATATACGGCGACATTGCCAGATACTCTACCGGAATGGCAACGCCCGCGCCTTGCAAGTTCAACTGCAACTGGGTGATGCCGCCGAAAAGATAGGCACCCAAAAGCGCACGCCACGGCTTCCACGAGGCGAAGACGACAAGGGCAAGGGCGATCCAGCCGATGCCGGCGGTCATGCCTTCGGTCCATTGCGGCACGCGAATGAGGCTAATGTAAGCCCCGCCCAAGCCCGCGCAGGCGCCGCCAAAGAGGATTGCCGCAGTGCGGATGCGCTTGACCTTGTAGCCGAGCGCATGGGCCGCGTCGTGGCTTTCGCCAACCGCGCGCAGGATCAGACCCGCGCGGGTGAATTTCAGCACCGCCCAAACCCCGGCGACCAGCGCGATGCCGAGGTAGAGGATGATGTCATGGGTGAAGAGGATTGGCCCGATTACGGGAATATCGGCCAGCGGGCCGAAGTCGATGTCACCCAGACGTGGCGGTTTGATCCCGACGTAGCTTTGCCCGATCAGGGCCGAGAGGCCGAGGCCGAAGAGCGTGAGCGACAGGCCCGAGGCGACCTGATTGGCCAGCGCCACTTGGGTCAGGAAGGCGAAGAGCAGGCTGAGAACGGCACCGCCCACAGCGGCGGCGGCGAAGCCCAAAAGCGGCGATCCGGTCTCAACCGCCGTGGCAAAGCCGCAGATCGCGCCGGTGATCATCATGCCTTCGACGCCGACGTTCAGAACGCCGGATTTCTCGACCACCAATTCGCCGATGGCGGCGAAGATCAGCGGCGTCGCGGCCACGAGGAAACCTGCGACGAACAAGAGCGGGTTGATTGCGGAAAGATCCATCAGGCAGCCTCCGCCGCGCCAAAGCGCAGCCGGTAATGAGTGAAAACGTCCAGCGCGAGCAGGAAGAACAGGAGCATGCCTTGGAACACCTGAATGGCGGCGGCGGGCAGGCCGAGGTTGGACTGCGCGATGTCCCCGCCGATATAGGTCAGTGCCATCAGCGCCCCAGCAAGCAGGATGCCAATCGGGTGCAACCGGCCAAGGAAGGCCACGATGATCGCCGTAAAGCCATAGCCCACGTTAAAGTCGATGGTCACCTGACCCGAGGGGCCAGCGACCTCGAACATGCCCGCAAGACCGGCGAGCAGGCCAGAGGTGCCGAGGCAAAACAGCACCAGCCGCGCCGGGTTCACGCCGGAAAAGCGCGCCGCGCGGGGGGCCTCTCCGGTGACGCGGATGGCAAAGCCAAGCCGGTGCCGCGCCAGCAAGACATAGGCAAAGATCACCGCGATCAGTGCTGCGACCACGCCCCAGTGCATGCCAGAGCCTGCGAAGAGTTCGGCGTTATGAGCCGAGGCGTATTGTTGCAGGTTGCGCGAGCCGGGAAAGCCGTAGCCTTCGGGATTTTTCAGCAATCCGAGTGACATGGAGGCAAGGAACTGTTCCGCCACATAGACCAGCATCAGCGAGACGAGGATTTCATTGGTGCCAAACCGCACCTTGAGAAGGGCCGGGATCATCGCCCAGAGCCATCCGCCGAGCGCCCCGGCGAGGACCATCAGCGGGAAGATATACCACGCCTCAAGCGGGTAGAATGCCAGCCCCACGCCCGCGCCAAAGAGGGCGCCCATGATATACTGGCCCTCGGCCCCGATGTTCCAGATGCCCGCTTTGAACCCAAGGCTGAGGCCAATGGCGATCAGCACCAAGGGTGCGCCTTTGATCAGCAGTTGGGGGCGGTAGTAAAAGGCGTAGTCGCCAAACAGGGGTTGCCAAAAGATCGTTTGCAGCGCCTCGATCGGGTCTTTGCCCAAGGCCGCGAACAAAAGCCCGCCAAAGATGAAAGTGGCCAGCACCGCCATGATCGGTGTCGACAGCGAGAGGGCCCGGCTGGGCTGCGGACGCTTTTCAAGGCGGATCACTGATCACCCCCAATGGTCAGAGTGAAAGATGCGAGGTTCGGCTTAGACATGCGCGACCTCCATACCATGTGCCCCGCCCATCATCAGGCCGATCTCTTCGACGGTCAGCCCCTGCGCGGGGCGGGACGGCGACAGGCGGCCTTCGTTCAGGGCGGCGAAATTGTCGGAAATCTCCATCAGCTCATCAAGGTCTTGGCTGATGACGATCACCGCGGTCCCGCCCGAGGCGAGATCGAGCAGCGCCTGCCGGATCGCGGCGGCGGCAGAGGCATCGACCCCCCATGTGGGCTGGTTCACGACCAGCAGCTCGGGCCGTTGCAGCACCTCGCGCCCGATGACAAATTTTTGCAGGTTGCCGCCCGAAAGCGAACGCGCGGCATTGGCGGGGCCGGGGGTGCGCACGTCGAAGGTCTTGATGATCTTCTCGGCAAAGCTGCGCGCCTTGCCCCAGTCGAGCATGCCGCCGCGCTCCAGCCCCTCACGGGCGGCCCCGGTCAGCATGGCGTTTTCCGTCAGCGACATGTCCGGCACGGCGGCATGGCCCAGCCGCTCTTCGGGGGCGGTCAGCACGCCAAGCGCGCGGCGGGCGGTGGGGCCGAGCAGGCCAATGTCGCGCCCGTCAAAGGTAATCATGCCCGCGCCGACCAGTGTTTCGCCCGAGAGCGCGTTGAGCAATTCGTCCTGCCCGTTGCCCGCGACGCCGCCGATGCCCAGCACCTCGCCGCGCCGCACCTCGACGGAAATATCGCGCAGCGGCATGCCGAAAGCATGGGCCGACCGGGCCGAGAGGTTGTTCAGCGTCAGCGCCACTTCGCCCGGTTCCTTGCTGTCGCGGGTCGGCGTTTTCAGCGCGGAGCCCACCATCATCTCGGCCATGTCGCGGGCCGACGTCTCACGCGGGGTGCAATGGCCGACGACCTTGCCCAAGCGCAGGATCGTGGCGCTGTCGCACAGGCTGCGGATTTCTTCGAGCTTGTGCGAGATATAGAGGATCGCGGTGCCTTCGGCGCTGAGTTTGCGCAGGGTTTTGAAAAGGATTTCAACCTCTTGCGGCGTCAGGACCGAGGTCGGCTCGTCCATGATCAGCAGTTTCGGCTCTTGCAGCAGGCAGCGGATGATCTCAACCCGCTGACGCTCCCCCGCTGAGAGGTCGCCGACGGTGCGGTCCGGCGCAAGCGGCAGGCCATAGGTGTCCGATACATCGCGGATCTGTTGGCTAAGCTCGCGCATCCGCGGCGGGTTTTCCATGCCAAGCGCGATGTTTTCCGCCACGCTGAGCGCGTCGAAAAGCGAGAAATGTTGAAACACCATGCCCACACCCGCCTGCCGTGCGGCGTGCGGGTCGGTGGGGGCAAAGCTCTCGCCCCGCATCAGCATCTGGCCCGCGTCTGGTTTGACCAGCCCGTAGATCATTTTAACCAAAGTGGATTTGCCCGCGCCGTTCTCGCCCAGCAGGGCGTGAACCTCGCCCGGTGCGATCCGCAGGGAAACGTCATCGTTCGCGACGACGCCGGGGTAGGCCTTGGTCAACCCGGTGAGGTCGAGAAGTGAATCAGTCATGCGGAAACCTTTGTCTGGGTCCGGGCGATGAGGGCGATCAGCGCGCCATGGGCAATTTGCGCAGGCAGCTTGCCCAGCGATTTATCGCCAATTGGACAGGTGATGCCAGAGGGATCCAACCCCATGTCACGCAAGCGGCGGGAAAACCGTGACTTTTTTGTGTCAGAGCCGATCAGCCCGACGCTCGCAGCCCCGCGATTGAGCAGCGCGGCACAGAGTGCGAGGTCGATGTCATGGGAATAGGTGAAGATCAGGTGATGCGCCTCGCGCGGCGCATGGGCGGCCAGCCGCGGCATATCGGCGGCGGGGGTGACGGTGACATGGGGCGGGATGTCGTCGGGGAAGCGGTCGCGGGCGCTGTCGATCCATGTCAGATCGAAGGCCCGGGGCGGGCAGGCGGCCACCACCGCCCGGCCCACATGCCCCGCGCCCCAGAGCCAGAGCGGCACGTCGCTGTGTACATCCGGCAGGGGCAGGGGGGTGGCCGCGTCCAGCGGGCGCGGCGTCGTGGTGTAGCGCAGGCTCACCGCGCCGCCGCAGCACTGGCCCAGACCGGGGCCGAGCGGCAGGGTCTGGCTGTCATCGCACCGGCCTTCGGCCAGCATCTGGCGGGCGTGCGCGATGGCCTGATGCTCCAGCGCGCCGCCGCCGATGGTGCCCGCGATTGCATCAGGCGTGACCTTCATCGCCGTGCCCGCATCCCGCGGGGCCGAGCCGCGCGTGGCGGTGACCTCGACGAAGATCGCGGTCATTTCCGCGCCCGTCCAACGGCGGCGAGCACGGCCTCGGCGGTGGCCGGGGCCTGCAGGTCGCCGTAATGCGGGCCACAGGCCGCCACCGCATCCGACAGCGCCATGAAGACCGAGATGCCCAGCATGAAGGGCGGCTCGCCCACGGCCTTGGAGCGGTAGACCGTCTGCGCCGGGTTCGGCTGGTCCCAAAGCGCCACGTTGAAAACCGGGGGGCGGTCCGAACAGGCGGGGATCTTGTAGGTCGAGGGCGCATGGGTGCGCAGGGTGCCACTCTCGTCCCAGACCAGTTCCTCTGTTGTCAGCCAGCCCGCGCCCTGCACGTAGCCGCCCTCGATCTGGCCGATGTCGAGCGCAGGGTTCAGCGAGGCGCCGGTGTCATGCAGGATGTCGGTGCGCAGGATGCGGTTCTCGCCGGTCAGCGTGTCGATCACCACCTCGGTGCAGGCCGCGCCATAGGCGAAGTAGTAGAACGGCCGCCCGCGCCCGGCGATCCGGTCCCATTCGATCTCGGGCGTCTTGTAGTAGCCGGTGGCGGAAAGGCTCACGCGGTTCTCATAGGCCGAAGCGGCGGCGGCGGCGATGGTAATCTCCTCTCCGCCGATGCGCACCATGCCGTCGGCGAATACCACCTGATCGGGGGTGGTCTGGTAACGCTCGGCCAGATGCGCGGCCATGCGGTCGCGGATGGTGTCGCAGGCGTTCTGCGCCGCCATGCCGTTGAGGTCCGAGCCCGAAGAGGCTGCGGTGGCCGAGGTGTTGGGCACCTTGGCGGTGTCGGTGGCGGTGATCTTGACCAGTTCGGGCGAGACGCCGAAGCGCGAGGCCGCGACCTGCGCCACCTTCTGGAACAGCCCTTGGCCCATCTCGGTGCCGCCGTGGTTCAGGTGGATCGAGCCGTCTTGATAGACATGCACCAGCGCGCCCGCCTGATTGAGGTGGGTGAGCGTGAAGGAGATGCCGAATTTCACCGGGGTGATCGCTATACCGCGTTTCATTAGCGGGCTTTGCGCGTTCCACGCGGCGATGGCGGCGCGGCGCGCCTCGTAATCGCAGCTCTCGACCAGCCGGTCGGTCAGCGCGTTAACGATGCAGTCGGTCACCGGCTGCTGGTAGGGCGTGGTCTGCACGTCCGAGGGGGTGGCCGGGATCGACGGTTGCGCGCCGGGCGCAGGGGGCGCGCCGCGTGATGATAGATCGGCCTCCGCATCCGGCGGGGTGCGGTTGTCGATCGCGGTGCCGGTGTTTTCCACCTCGGTCGGGCGGTGGGCGTTGTCGCTGTAGTAATTCGCCCGGCGCACGGCGAGCGGATCGAGGCCCAGCTCATGGGCGATATGGTCCATTACCCGTTCGATGCCGACGATCCCCTGCGGCCCGCCGAAGCCGCGAAAGGCCGTGGCGCTGGCGGTATTGGTCCGCAAACGGTGCGAGGTGATCCGCACGTCGCGCAGATGATAGGCGTTGTCGGCATGCAGCATGGCGCGGTCGGCCACGGGCAGCGACAGGTCCATCGACCAGCCGCAGCGGGTGTAATGGGTCACGTCCAGTGCGGTGATGCGGCCATCGTCATCGAAGCCCACGTCATACGCGACGCGGAAGTCGTGCCGCTTGCCGGTGACGATCATGTCGTCGTCGCGGTCATAGCGCATCTTACAGGGCTTGCCGGTCAGCGATGCCGCCACGGAACAGGCGATGGCCAGCGCGTTGCCTTGGCTTTCCTTGCCGCCGAAACCGCCGCCCATGCGCCGGGTCTCGACCCGCACGGCGTGCATGGGGCGGCCAATGGCATGGGCGACTTTATGCTGAATCTCGGTCGGGTGCTGGGTCGAGGAATGCACCAGCATGTCGCCATTGTCTTGCGGCAGCGCCATGGCGGCTTGACCCTCGAGGTAGAAATGCTCCTGCCCGCCCATCTCGATCTGGCCCGCGAGGCGACGGCTGGCTTTTGACAGCGCGGTTTCGGCATCGCCCTTCTGATAGATGCGGGGGCCATCCTCGAAACGGCTGTTGGCGTCGAGCGCCTGTTCCACCGTCAGGATCGGATCGCGCGGGGTGATCTGCGGCTTGCCCAACTGGGCCGCCCGGCGCGCGGCGAGGTGGCTGGTGGCCACCACCAGATAAAGCGGCTGGCCCGCGTAATGCACCTGATCGGTCGCCAGAAGCGGCTCGTCATGGTTCGAGGGCGAGGTGTCGCAATCATGCGCGAGGTCATCGGCGGTCAGCACCGCGACGACGCCGGGAGCCTCGCGCACGGCGGAGAGGTCCAGACCGGTCAACGCACCCGCCGCGACGGGGCTGAGGCCAAAGGCCAGATGCAGCGTGCCGCGCGGGGTGGGGATGTCGTCGACATAGCGCGCGGCGCCGGTGACATGCAGCTTCGCGGCGTCATGGGGAAGGGGCTTTGCAACGCTCATGCCAAGACCTCCAGCAGATTGGTGGGGGTGCCATTGGCGTCGTGGAAATAGCGTAGCAGCATGTTCTGCGCCGCCTGCATCCGGTAGGCGGCCGAGGCGCGCATGTCCGACAGCGGGGTGAAGTCCTGCGCCATCGCCTCCATCGCCTTGCGGATGGTCTCTTCGTTCCACGGCTGGCCGACGAGGGCGGCCTCCGCCGCGGCGGCGCGTTTCGGGGTGGCGGCCATGCCGCCGAAGGCCACGCGGGCGGTGAGGATTTCAGAACTGTTGCCGGTGATCGAGATGCAGCCGCAAACCGCAGAGATGTCCTGATCGAAACGCTTCGACAGCTTGTAGCAGCGCAGCGTGTCGTGCTGGCGCGGCACGGTGATCGCCTCGACAAATTCGCCCGGCGCGCGGTCCTGCTTGCCGTAGTCGAGGAAGAAATCCTCCAGCGGCAGTTCGCGCCGCGCATCGCCACGGCGCAGGTGCAGCGTGGCACCGAGCGCGATCAGCGCGGGCGGGCCGTCACCGATGGGCGAGCCATTGGCGATGTTGCCGCCCAATGTCGCCGCGTTGCGCACCTGCGTCGAGCCGTAGCGGCGCAGCATCACGCCCAAGCTGGGGAAGAGGGGGGAGAGCTTTGCCTCGACTTCGGTCAGCGTGGTCATGGCCCCGATGCGCAGACCGGTCTCATCCTCGGTAATGCCGCGCAGATCGGCGCAGCGGTTAAGGAAGGCCACGGCGCCCAGATCGCGGAAGCCCTTGGTGACCCAGAGCCCCACGTCCGTCGCCCCGGCGATCAGCGTCGCGTCGGGGTGGTCGAGGTACCACGCGGCCAGCTCATCGCTGCTCTCGGGCTGCACATGCGGCGCGCCCTCGGCCTTGGCAGGGGCGGGGATGTCCTGCGCGAGCTTCGATTTGAGGCCCAGCAGATGCTCTGGCACGGGCTTGTCCGCCGCGGCTTCGGCGGCGCGGATGATCGGCGCGTAGCCGGTACAGCGGCAGAGGTTGCCGGCAAGCTGCACGTCGTGGTCCCGGGCGCCGTTGAGATGCGCTGTGGCCATCGAGACCACGAAGCCCGGGGTGCAGAAACCGCATTGGCTGCCGTGATGTTCGACCATGGTCTCCTGCACCGGGTGCAGGGTGCCGTCGGCGCCCGCCATGCCTTCGACCGTGGTGACGGCCTTGCCGTTGATCTGGGGCAGGAACAGGATACAGCCATTGAGCGCGCGGTGCCCGCTCTCATCACTGATCATGACCGAACAGGCCCCGCAATCGCCCTCGTTACAGCCCTCTTTCGTCCCCGTCAGGCCACGCTCTTCGCGCAGCCAGTCAAGCAAGGTGGTGGTCGGGGACACGTTGGAGAGTGACACGACTTCTCCATTGAGAAGAAAAGTGATGTCCATTGGTTCTCATCCGCCGCGGTACAAAGTGGCCCGTAAACATGCGCGGGTTCGATGCGGCGTAGAACCGGGCGCGGGCGAGGTAGAGGTCAGGCTAGCGGGGCGGGGGGCGTTTTGGCAAGAAAAAATACCTTGGGCGAAAAATGCGCGCGCGCGGCATCCGGCGCTGGTGCCGGGCAGGCGGCTGGCATAGTTTGCGCCCATGTCAGATGCTCCCCGATTCATTCACCTGCGCAGCCACTCCGAGTATTCCCTGCTGGAGGGCGCGCTGCGGCTGAAAAAGCTGCCCGGCATGTGCCGTGACGCGGAAATGCCCGCGCTGGCGCTGACCGATACCAACAACATGTTCGCAGCACTCGAGTTCTCCGTCGCTATGGCGGGGGCGGGCGTGCAGCCGATCATCGGCTGTCAGGTCGACGTGGCCTATGTCGAGGTGCAGCCGGGCGAGAAACAACGCCCGCCCGCGCCGGTGGTGCTGCTGGCGCAGAGCGAATTGGGCTACGAAAACCTGATGAAGCTGAACTCCTGCCTCTATCTCGACAAGGGCGGGGCGGCGGCGGAGGTAACGCTGGCGGAACTCGAGGCGCTGAGTGCCGATCTTATCTGTCTCACCGGCGGTCCTTCGGGGCCGGTGGGGATGCTGTTGCAAGGCGGCCAGCGCCCGGCGGCGGAAGCGCTTATGGCGCGGCTGCACAAGGCATTCGGCGACCGGCTCTACGTCGAGTTGCAGCGTCACCCGGAAGACGGCGGCCAGCCCGAGGCCGAGCGGCTGACCGAGCGCGGCTTTGTCGAGATGGCCTATGCCATGGACATCCCGCTGGTGGCGACCAATGACGTCTATTTCCCCAAGCCCGACATGTACGAGGCCCATGACGCGCTGATCTGCATCGCCGAAGGCGCCTATGTCGACCAGAGCCAGCCGCGCCGCCGTCTGACCGCGCAGCATTACTTCAAGTCCCAAGCCGAGATGGCGACCCTCTTTGCCGACCTGCCCGAGGCGCTGAGCAATACCGTCGAGATCGCCAAGCGCTGCGCCTTTATGGCCTATCGCCGCGATCCGATCCTGCCCAAGTTCGCCGACGACGAGGTCGCCGAGCTGCGCCGCATGGCCAATGAAGGGCTGCAGGCCCGTCTGGCGGTGATCCCCCACGCGGTGAGCGTGGAGGAATACCAAAAACGGCTCGATTTCGAACTGGGCATCATCGAGGGGATGGGGTTCCCGGGCTACTTCCTGATCGTTGCCGACTTCATCCAATGGGCCAAGGACAACGACATCCCGGTCGGGCCGGGGCGGGGCTCCGGTGCGGGTTCGCTGGTGGCCTATGCGCTGACCATCACCGACCTCGACCCGCTGCGCTACTCGCTGCTGTTCGAGCGTTTCCTCAACCCCGAGCGGGTCTCCATGCCCGACTTCGACATCGACTTCTGCATGGACCGCCGCGAGGAGGTGATCCGCTACGTGCAGGAGAAATACGGCCGCGACAAGGTGGGGCAGATCATCACCTTCGGTGCGCTTCTGTCTAAGGCGGCGGTGCGCGACATCGGGCGCGTGCTGCAGATGCCCTACGGGCAGGTGGATCGCCTCTCGAAGATGATCCCGGTGGAGGGGGTGAAACCCGTCTCCATCGAGAAAGCGCTGGCGGATGAGCCGCGCCTGCGCGAGGAGGCCAAGAACGAGGAGGTCGTCGACCGGCTGCTGACCTACGGCCAGCAGGTCGAGGGGCTTTTGCGCAACGCCTCAACCCACGCCGCGGGCGTGGTGATCGGCGACCGACCGCTGGATCATTTGGTGCCGCTCTACCAAGACCCGCGCTCGGACATGCCGGCAACGCAGTTCAACATGAAATGGGTCGAACAGGCCGGGCTGGTGAAGTTCGACTTTCTGGGTCTGAAGACCCTGACTGTCATTCAAAACGCGCTCGACCAGATCAAGGCGGGCGGGCGGCATCTGCATATCGCCGCGGACGGGCGCCAGATCTACGAACCGCCCGAGGGCCATGTCGATGACGTGGCCACCATCCCGCTCGACGACAAGGCGACCTACGACCTTTATTCCAGCGCTAAGACCGTCGCGGTCTTTCAGGTGGAATCGAGCGGCATGATGGATGCGCTCAAGCGCATGAAACCGACCTGCATCGAGGACATCGTCGCCCTTGTGGCGCTTTACCGCCCCGGCCCGATGGAGAACATCCCGGTCTATTGCGAGGTCAAGAACGGCAAGCGCGAGTTGGAATCGGTGCATCCCAGCATCGACTACATCCTCGAAGAGACCCAAGGCATCATCGTTTACCAGGAACAGGTGATGCAGATCGCGCAGGTCATGGCGGGCTATTCGCTCGGCGGTGCGGACCTGTTGCGCCGCGCCATGGGTAAAAAGATCGCCGAGGAGATGGCCAAGGAACGCCCCAAGTTCGAAAAGGGCGCGATGGCCAATGGCGTCGACAAGAAAAAAGCGGCGGAGGTCTTCGACCTTCTGGAAAAATTCGCCAACTACGGCTTCAACAAGTCCCACGCCGCGGCCTATGCGGTGGTCAGCTACCAGACCGCATGGCTAAAGGCGAACCACCCCGTCGAGTTCATGGCCGGGGTCATGAACTGCGATATCCACCTCACCGACAAGCTGGCGATCTATTTCGAGGAGGTGCGCAAGCATCTTGAACTGCCCTGGGTGCCGCCCTGCGTGAACCGCTCGGATGCGACCTTCAAGGTGGTCGACGGCGCGCTGGTCTATGCGCTGGGCGCGCTGAAGAACGTCGGGCTGGAGGCAATGCGGCTGGTGACCGAGGGGCGCAAGGTGGATGGTGTGGACAAGCCCTTTGCTACGCTCTTTGACCTCGCCCGTCGGGTGGACCTGAAACGTGTGGGCAAACGTCCCTTGGAAATGCTGGTGCGCTCGGGCGCGTTCGACCAGCTCGACAGCAACCGGCGGCGGGTGTTCCAATCGCTCGACGGGTTGGTGAGCTATTCGGCGGCGATTCACGAACAGAAGGCCAGCAATCAGGTCTCGCTCTTCGGGGAGGCGGGCGACGACCTGCCCGAGCCGCGGATGCTGCCCTGCGACGACTGGCAGTCTGCCGAACGGCTGGCCGAGGAGTTCAAGGCCGTGGGCTTCTACCTCTCGGGCCATCCGCTGGACGACTACATGCCGCCCCTGAAACGCAAATGGGCGCGGGAGACTGGTCTGCCCTTCCTCACGCTTGATGAGCTCAATGAAAAGGTCTCGACCCGCGGCGCGATGAACGCGCGACTTGCGGGCGTGGTGGCGGGCCGTCAGGAGCGCAAGTCGGCGCGGGGCAACCGCTTTGCCTTTGCGCAACTCTCCGACCCCACGGGCGGCTACGAGGTGACGATCTTCTCCGACGTGCTCGAAGCCTCGCGCGATCATCTGGAGGTCGGCTCCAAGGTCGTCGTCACCGTGGAGGCCACGATGGAAAGCGACCAGTTGAAGCTCTTGGCCCGCGGCATCGGGCCGATCGACGCGGCGGTGGCGGATGCGGGCAGCATGGGGCTGCGGGTCTTCATCGACGGGCCGGGGGCGATCCAATCGGTGGCCGATGTGCTTGACGGGGCGCGGCAGGCGGTGAAGGCAGCAGGCAAGGGGCCGGTGCAATTCTGCCTGATGGACCCAAGCCTGCCCGGTGAGGTCGAGGTTGATCTGGGGCGCGAATTCCCGGTGACACCGCAGATCAAGGGCGCGATCCGCTCGCTCGACGGGGTGATGGAGGTCGAGGAAATCTGACCTCCGCGCCGCCTCGGCGGCCTCCCGCGTTGCCACATCCAGTGGACGGCGGCGGGTGGCTGCGCTACCTGCCTGCCAAGCAACGGGGAGCAGAGCATGAAACGACGCATCGGCCTTTTGATTGTGGGGACGTTGCTCTCCGCCTGCGCCATGGCCCCCACCGCGCCGAACCCTCAAGTCTCCGAAGTTTCATTCGGCACCGTCCTGCCATTTGGCGAGGTGGCCCGTGTCTGCGATCTGGATCTGAGCGAATTCGGGCAACTGGTCGAGGAACCCGCGGCGCGGGGCTACCGGTTGTTCGATTCGCAGCCCGGCAGCGCCGGGGCGCGCAGTTTCTACATTACCGGCTTTGCGGACGATTGCGCGCGTCAGTTGACGGCGGCCAATGTGCTGTTCGGCAAACCTTCGGTCTATGAACAACTGCACTACGGCCCGGGGGGAGAGAACCTGCCCACAGCCGAGACCGACGCGGCCTATGAGACGATCAAGGCCCGCGTCTGCGGTGCGGGACGCGGGAAACCCTGCGGGCGGCAGATCGGCAAGCTGGACAAGACCACCTTTTTCGTCAGCGCCTATGAGCGTTTGGGCCAGACCGCGCGCTGGTCCGAAGTGCTGGTGCATGACGGGGCCGTCGCCGCCGTGGCAATGAAATCAGCCAATTGACGGGTGCGCGGCGCTGCCGCTCAGTAATGCGGGGGGCGCTCATTGCCCAAGAGCACCGCGCCACCGCCCGAGGCGTCCCGCTCTCCTTCGCGCTGCATCAGCATATGGACGCGGCGGTTCAGGGTGACGATCTCGGCCTCCTGACGGGTGACAATCTCTGACATATCGTCGACCGCGCGGGTCAGATGGGCGATCTGCTCTTCAAGGCGGCTGATATGCTCGGCTGTTTGGTCTGGGGTGTGATCAGGGCTTTGGTCAGTCATGGCACGCATCCTTTTTGCGCGATCTAGCACGGACCGGCGGCACGGGACAGGGGCGGGATGCCGCGTTGCTTGCTCTTGCGGGGGGCTTGGGCTAGACGCGAGGCCAATTGATGCACCGAGGATCCTTGCCATGGCAAAGCCCAAGAAAACCCCCCGTCCCAAGGCGCAAACCCCGAAAGGGTTCCGCGATTATTTCGGGACCGAGGTGACCCATCGGGCCGAGATGCTGAACAAGATCGCCGCAGTCTATCACCGCTACGGGTTCGACGCGCTGGAAAGCTCGGGCGTTGAGACGGTCGAGGCGCTTGGCAAGTTCCTGCCCGATGTGGACCGCCCGAACGAGGGCGTCTTTGCTTGGCAGGAGGATGCCGAGGGCGATAAGCCCGGTGATTGGCTCGCGCTGCGCTATGACCTGACCGCACCCTTGGCGCGGGTCTATGCCCAGCACCGCAATGACCTGCCGATGCCTTACCGCCGCTACGCCATGGGCCCGGTCTGGCGCAACGAGAAGCCCGGGCCGGGGCGCTTCCGGCAGTTCTATCAATGCGACGCCGATACCGTCGGCGCGCCCTCGGTGGCCGCGGATGCGGAGATCTGCGCCATGCTGGCCGACTGCCTTGAGGAAGTGGGCATTGCACGCGGCGACTATGTGGTGCGGGTGAACAACCGCAAGGTGCTGAACGGCGTGCTCGAAGTGGCCGGGCTTGCGGGTGACGACAAGGAGGCCGAACGCGGCATCGTGCTGCGCGCCATCGACAAGCTCGACCGGCTGGGGCCGGAGGGCGTGCGCGCGCTTCTGGGTGAGGGCCGCAAGGACGACAGTGGCGATTTCACCAAGGGCGCCGGGCTGGGCGAGGCGCAGGCCGAAGTCGTGATGGGCTTCATGCAGGCCAAGCGCGAGACCGGGGCCGAGACGGTGGCGCGGCTGCGCGAGTTGGTGGCAGGCTCCGAGGTCGGCGTGCAGGGCGTGGATGAGCTTCAGCTTATCTCGGACCTGTTGGCAGCGGGTGGCTATGGCCCCGACCGGGTGGAGATCGACCCCTCGGTCGTGCGCGGCCTTGGCTACTACACCGGCCCGGTCTTCGAGGCCGAACTGACCTTCGAGATCAAAGACGAGAAGGGCCGCGCGCGCAACTTCGGCTCGGTCGCCGGCGGCGGACGCTATGACGATCTGGTGAAGCGTTTCACCGGGCAGGAAGTGCCAGCGACCGGCGTCTCCATCGGTGTCGACCGTCTGCTCGCCGCGCTGGCCGCCAAAGGGCGGCTTGAGGCCGAAGCGACAGGCCCCGTCGTCGTCACCGTGATGGACCGCGACCGCATGGCCGATTATCAGGCCATGGTGGCCGAGCTGCGGCAGGCGGGCATCCGGGGGGAGGTTTATCTGGGCAATCCGAAGAACTTCGGCAACCAGATGAAATACGCCGACAAGCGGCAAAGCCCCGTGGTGGTCATCGAAGGCGGTGACGAGAAGGACCGCGGCGTGGTGCAGATCAAGGACATGGTGCTGGGTGCGCAACTGGCGCAAGAGGCCAGCCATGACGAGTGGAAAGAGCGCCCCAACCAATATGAGGTGCCGCGCGGCGATCTGATCAAAGCGGTGCGCGCTATTCTGGATCGGACAAGCTGATGCTCACACGTTCCGAAAGGCTGGCGCGCGCGGCCTCCCTGCGCGCGATTTTCGAGGGGCAGGGCGCCGTTCTGGTCGAGCCGCCGATTTTGCAACCGGCGGACACGCTACTGGACCTTTATGGCGAGGATATCCGTGCGCGCGCCTATGTCACCTCGGACGCGCTGCGCGGGGAGCAGATGCTGCGCCCCGATTTCACCGTGCCCGTGGTGCAGATGCATATGGCCCATGGGGCCGAGCCTGCGCGCTACACCTATTCAGGCGAGGTTTTCCGCCGTCAGGAACACGACCCGAACCGCGCCAACGAATACATTCAGGTGGGTTTCGAGGTTTTCGACCGCGCCGATCCGGCGGCGGCGGATGCCGAGGTTTTCGCTCTGATCGCCGAAGCGATGCAAGGGCTGCCGGTACGCCCGGTGACCGGCGACATCGGCGTGCTGATGGCGGCGGTGCAGGGCTTGGGCACATCGCTTGCGCGCAAACAGGCGTTGATGCGTCACATCTGGCGCCCGCGCCGTTTTCGCGCGCTGCTTGACCGTTATGCCGGGCGCAGCCCGGTGCCCGCGGGGCGCAAGGCGCTGCTGGCCGAGGCCGAGGTGACATGCGACGCGCCGATGGTGGGGCTGCGATCCCGCGCCGAGATCGAAGCCCGCGTCGCGGCCCTGCGCGAGGATGCGCAGACTCCGCCGATCTCTGCGCAGCAGGTCGATCTTTTCGAGGCGCTGTTGGAGGTGCGGGAAACCCTGCCCAACGCGCTGAGCCGCCTGCGCGATCTGGCCGTCGACATGCCCGCCATCGGCGATGCCGTGGCCCGTGTCGCGGCCCGCGCCGATGCGATGCGCGCCCGCGGGATCGACACCGACGCGCTGCTCTTTGAGGCCAGCCATGGCCGGTCTTCGATGGAATATTACGACGGTTTCGTCTTTGCCTTCCGCGCCGCTTCGCGGCCCGATCTGCCCAGCATCGCCTCTGGCGGGCGCTATGATGCGCTGACCCGGCGGCTGGGGCAGGGCGATGAAATCCCGGCGGTGGGCGGTGTGATGCGCCCCGGCCTGATGCTGGAACTGGAGGCCGGGCAATGACGCTGAAACTGGGTGTGCCGTCCAAGGGGCGGCTGATGGAGAAGACCTTTGAATGGTTCGGCGCCCGCGGCGTCAGCCTGCAACGCACCGGGTCCGACCGCGAATATGCGGGCAAGGTCGAGGGGATCGAGGATGTCTCGCTCGTGCTGCTTTCGGCGGGTGAAATCCCGCGCGAACTCTCGGCAGGGCGGATCCACCTTGGCGTGACTGGCACCGATCTGGTGCAAGAGAAGCTGGCGCTTTGGGATCAACTGGTCGAGCCGCTGGAAGAGTTGAACTTCGGCCATGCCGATCTGATCATCGCCGTGCCGCAGGCTTGGGTCGATGTCGACACGCTGGATGATCTGGATGCCGCCGCCGCCGCCTTCCGCGCCGAACATGGCTTCCGCCTGCGCATCGCCACCAAGTATCACCGGCTGGTGCGGGAGTTCCTGCGCACCCACGGCGTGGCCGATTATGCGCTGGTCGACAGCCAAGGCGCGACCGAGGGCACAGTGCTGAACGAGACCGCCGAGGCGATTGCCGATATCACCTCCAGCGGGGAGACTTTGCGCGCCAATCACCTGAAGATCCTCAGTGACGGGCTGATCCTGCAATCGCAGGCAACGCTTTGGCGCTCGCGCATGGCGCCCCTTGAGGATCACAGCCGCAAAGCGCTGAAAACCCTGATCGCACAGCTGACCTGACGTAGCGTCACAGCCACGGGGTTTTCCCTTCCCTTCCATAGCATTGCACCTTCCGAGCCGCTCCGGCGCGGGGGCGCTTTGCCGCGCGTCTTATCGAAAGACTTGCGAGATGCCGCGCTTCGGATAGGGTGAAAGGGTCAACAGGCCGATACCACAAGCACCGCCAAAAGGGGCAGGGGTCGGGACATAGGGAGGATCCGTCGATGATCGGATGTCACGCGCCCCTTGCGGGGGGCCGCAGCCGTCGCCGCATGGGAGTGGGCGATTGCTGAGGGTTGAGGATTTGCATCTGTCCTTTGGCGGCATCAAGGCGCTGCAGGGGGTGAATTTCGAAGCCAAGGCCGGAGAGATTACCGGGGTGATCGGCCCCAACGGCGCGGGCAAAACCTCACTTTTCAATGCGATTTCAGGGTTTTACAGGCCCGACCGAGGCAGCGTGTCCTTTGATGGTCAGGATATCACGACGCTCAGCCCCGACAAGCGCGCGGGCCTTGGCCTCGCGCGGACCTTCCAGAACATCGCGCTGTTTCGCGGCATGACCGTGCTCGACAACATCAAACTCGGCGGCCACACGCGGCTCAAAACCAATGTCTGGCAGGCGCTGCGCTATTTCGGCGCGGCGCAGAAGGCCGAGTTGGAGCTGCGCCGCGAGATCGAGGAACAGGTGATTGATTTTCTCGAGATCGACCACATCCGCAAATATCCCATCACCATGCTGCCCTACGGCCTGCAAAAACGGGTCGAACTGGGCCGTGCATTGGCGATGCGCCCGCGCGTGCTGCTGCTGGACGAGCCGGTGGCGGGCATGAACCGCGAGGAGACCGCCGACATGGCGCGCTTCATCCTCGACGTGCAGGAGCAATTCGGCACCACGATCCTGCTGGTGGAACACGACATGCACATGGTGATGGACATCTGTAGCCGCATCGTCGTGCTGAACTTCGGCCAGCAGATCGCCAGCGGCACGCCCGAGGAGGTCTCCAACAACCCGGCGGTGATTGAAGCCTATCTGGGGGCCGCGGCATGACGATTTCTTTGAAAGAAATCGGCCCGGAATTTTTGAAAAATTCCGAAGCTAAGGAAAGGGAGGCGCTCTGATGGGGCAGTTCGTGCAGTTTGCGATCAACGGGCTGATGGCCGGGGCGATCTACGCGCTGATCGCCGTGGGGATCGTGAGCGTCTACAAGGCCACCAAGGTGGTGAATTTCGCCCATGGCTACCTGATCATGTTCGGGGCCTATTTCTATTTCACCTTCGCCGTGATCGTCCCCGCGCAACCTTGGGCGCCCGGCTGGCTGGCCTCATGGCAGCCCGGCTGGATGGTCGAGATGCGGGGCGATTTGCCGATGTTCTCCCCTGTGGCGGCAGTGCTCGACTGGGTGGCGAACCTGCCGCGCATCCTCTTGGGGCTGGCGGGGGCGCTGGTCTGCAACGCGATCCTCGGCCGGGTGATCGAGCGGGTGCTGATGCGCCCGCTGATGGGGCAGTCGATCTTTGCCATGATCATGGTGACGGTCGGCCTAATCTCAATCCTGTCGGGCGCGGCGCAGTTGATTTGGACGGCGGATGCCGCCTCCGTGCCCTATATCGCGCCTAACATGCCGATCCGGTTCGAACTGTTTGGCACGATGATCTTCCTTTTCGGCACCGATCTGGTGAACATGGCCGTGGCGCTGCTGCTGTTTGGTGGCATCGTCGCCTTCGTGAAGTTCACCAAGGGCGGCATCGCCATCCGCGCCACGGCCGAGGACCAATCCACCGCCTATTCCATGGGCATCTCGGTGCCCAAGGTCTTTTCCCGCGCCTGGGTGCTGGCCAGCACCACCGGGGCCATCGCGGGGGCGATCCTCGCCACCCGCAACGGCATTTCGCCGAGCCTCGGGCTCTTTGGCTTCTCGGTTCTGGCGATCGTGCTGATGGGCGGGCTGGATAGCTATGTGGGCGTGCTGATCGCCGCGATGGTCGTGGGCGTGCTCGAAGCGATGACCCAGTGGCAGATGGGCGGCGGCTGGGCCGAGATCGTGCCTTACGTCACCGTGTTGGTGGTGCTGATTTGGCGGCCGCACGGGCTGATGGGGCAAAAGGAGGTCGAGCGGATATGATCAACGCCAATCTGAAGTCCAGCTATGCCGCCGACGAGCGGGTGCTGAACAACCGCTACAAACAGGCCTTCGTTTACGGGTCGATCCTTGCGCTCGTGCTCTTCACGCTGTTCGGCAACGACTACCTCATCCTGATCGCGAGCCAGATGGGCATCCTGCTGATCGCGGTTGTGGGGATCAACATCCTGACGGGCTATACTGGTCTGGTGTCGCTGGGCCACGGTGCTTTCGTCGCCATCGGCGCCTATGCGGTGACGATCTTCGGCAACCTCGGGGCGGGGGTGATCCCGGCGGGGCTGATGCCCTTTGTCTCGGTGCCCTTGGCTGTAGCGCTGGCGGCGGCGGTGGGCGTGCTGGTCGGCCTGCCAAGCCTACGGGTCAAGGGGCTGTACCTCGCCGTGGCGACGCTGGCGGCGAATTTCATCGTGATCTTCCTGATCGAGGAAGACCTCTTTGCCCCCTGGACCGGCGGCATGGTGGGGCTCAACACCAACGTGCCCAACCTGCTGGGCTGGGAGCTGGATACCAAGCGCGAGATGTTCGGCCTGATCGCAGTGGTGGGGCTGATCTCGCTACTTGCGGCGCAGAACCTGATCCGCACCCGGGTGGGCCGTGCCTTCATCGCGATCCGCGACCGTGACTATTCTGCCGAGATCCTCGGCATCTCGCTTCTACGCTACAAGTTGATGAGCTTTGCCCTCTCGGCGGCCTACTGCGGCCTTGCCGGGGCGCTTTTCGCCTATTTCTACGCTCGCATCCTGCCCGAGCAGTTCGAACTGGCGCTCTCGCTCAACCTCGTGGCGGCGCTGATCATCGGGGGCATGGGGCGCACGATGGGGCCGGTCTTCGGCGTTATCATCGTCGTCATGGTGCCCGAGCTGATCAAGGTGCTCTTTGGCGCGCTGGCCGGGGACAGCGCCGGGGCGGGGCAGCTGCGCGCGCCCCTGCAGCAGATCGCCTTCGGCGTGCTGCTGGTGTTGTTCCTGCTCAAGGAGCCCTTGGGCATCAACCAGATCGTCGACCGCATCCTGCGCGCCGCAAACCGTTGGCCGTTTGCGCGCGGGTAATCAAAAGGCCACATCAGGGAGAAGACAGATGACCATGAACCGCCGATCCTTCCTCGCCACCACGGCTGCCGCCACCGCGGTCGTCGGCACGCCGATGATCCTGCGTGCCCAGCCCAAGGAATATGTGCTCGGCGCCTCGCTGCCGCTCACCGGGCCCTTCGCCACGGCGGGGCAGTTGGTCGCGCCTGCCTTCGCCATGGCCGCGAAACTGTTCAACGACGAGGGCGGCGTGGCGGGTGTGCCCATCCGCTTCGTCACCGAGGATTCGGGCTATGTGCCGCAGAACGCGCTCAATAACTACCAGCGCGCGCTGGCCTCGGAGGGCAAGAACATGATCGGCTATTTCGCCGACAGCACCGGCGCGATGAAGCTGATCGCGCCTGAACTCAAGGGCGAGAACGCCCGCATCATGGGCTCGACCTCCTTTGCCTCGGAACTCGCCAACCCCGAGACGCACCCCTACCAGTATCTCTCGGGGCCGACCTATCAGAGCCAGTTCGATATCCTGCTGCAGAACATCAAGAACGAGGGCGGGCAGAAGGTGGCCTTCATCTTCTCCAACACCGAGTTCGGGCGCGATCCCATCGAGCATGGCCGCAAGACCGCCGAGGAGCTTGGCCTCGAGGTCGTGCTGGAGGAAAGCACCAAGGCCGAGGGCGCCGACATCCCGACCCATGTCACCAAGCTGGCGCAATCCGGTGCGGATCACTGCATCCTGCAGGGCTATGTCACCGGCGTCTGGCCGCAGCTCATCGGCGGCGCGCGGCAATTCGGCCTGCCGGTCAAGTTCAAGGGCACCTTCTGGGGCATGGAAAAACTGATCGCCGACCGCATCACCGCCGAGGCCGGGCCCTTCCTTGCGGGCTACGAAGGCGTCATGCCCTACCGCTATTTCTACGACCGCGAAGACGCGCCGCGCTACCAGCAGTATGCCGAACTCAGCAAGCAGATGTTCGCGGGCACGCCTCTGGAGAACTACATGTCGACATGGGCGATCCAGACCATGTGCGGGCTGGAGATCGCCATGAAGGCCTTCCGCGACACCGCCGAGGCCGGGTTGGAGCTGACGCCGGACAATATCGCCGAGAAGCTTTCGGGCATCTCAAACTGGGATTCGGGCGGCTTCTTCGGCGGGCCCGTGAGCATGGAGAACAACGCCATCGGGACCGGCCGCGTCTATGGCTACAACCCCGAGGACGGGCTGTTCACGCCGAAATCGGACTGGTTCACCGTTTGATAAATGCGGGGCGTCCCGCGGGCGCCCCACACCCTAGAGAAAGGAGCGCCCGTGCTGACCATCGAGAACATCGAAGTGACCTATCACCACACGGTGCAGGCGCTGCGCGGGCTGTCGCTTGAGGTGCCGGACGGTAAAATCGTCACGCTTCTGGGCACCAATGGCGCGGGCAAGACCACGACGCTGAAGGCGGCGAGCAACCTGCTTGGCCTCGAGAACGGCGAGGTGGGCGAGGGGCGGATCTCCTTCAAGGGGCAGTCGATCATGTCGATCCAGCCCGACCGTCTGGTGCAGCAGGGGCTGTTCCATGTACGCGAGGGGCGGCGGATCTTCAGCGAGATGACGGTGGAGGACAATCTGATCGCCGCCTCCTACGCGCTGGACCGGCGGCAGGCGAAGGCGGATTACGACAAGGTCTATGCTTTCTTCCCGCGGCTGAAGGAGCGGCGGCGGCAGATCGCGGGCTATCTGTCGGGCGGGGAGCAGCAGATGCTGGCCTTTGGCCGGGCGATGATCGCGCGGCCCGAGTTGATCCTGATGGACGAGCCGTCGCTGGGGCTGGCGCCCAAGGTGGTGGCTGAGATTTTCGACACGATCAAGCGGCTGAACCAAGAGGACGGCACCGCGATCCTGCTGGTGGAGCAGAACGCGGGCGTGGCGTTTTCGGTGGCCGACTACGGTTACATCATGGAAAGCGGCCAGATCGTCATGGAAGGCGATGTGGAGAAGCTGCGTGGGGACAAGGACATCCAGTCCTTCTACCTCGGCATGGGCGAGGAGGGCGGCGCGCGGCAGTCCTTCCGCGACGTGAAGCATTACAAGCGCCGCAAACGCTGGCTCAGCTAGGGAGGCCCGTGATGGCATTCGACGAGTTCAAGGGCGATTTCGCGCCGCTGGTGCGCATGGTGCACAACCATGCCAAGAACCGCCCCGACGGGGTGGCGATGCGGCAAAAGGAATTCGGCATCTGGAACGAGATCACCTGGGCGGGTCTGCAGGAGATCATGCAGGCGGCAGCGGCAGGGCTTGTCGATCTGGGTCTGAAGGCGGGCGATCACGTCGGCATCCTGAGCGAGAACCGCAGCGAATGGGTGCAGGCGCAGTTCGGCATCAACGCGGCGGCGGGCGTGGTCGTGGGCATGTATCCCACCAGCCCTGCGGCGGAACTGGAACATCTGATCAACGCCTCGGACAGCACGGTGCTGTTCATCGAGGATCAGGAACAGCTCGACAAGATCAAGGAATTGGGCGACCGGGTGCCGCAGCTGCGTCAGCTGGTGATTTTCAACCCCAAGGGCACGCGGGGCGAGGATCTGCTGGGGCTGATCAGTTTCGATGACCTGCTCGACCGGGGCCGGGCGCGGCTGGCGGAACTTGCCGACGACCTGCGCGCGCGGCAGGCGGGGATCGAGCCCGACGACACCGCCATGATGGTCTTCACCTCCGGCTCCACCGGGCTGCCCAAGGCGGCGGAGATTTCCTATGGCAACATCCACGCGGGCGTGGGCGTGGCGCGGGATGTCTTCGGCGACTACCCGCCCGGGACGGATGTGCTGAGCTACCTGCCTCTGTGCCACATCGCGGAACAGGCGGTGACGGTGATCAACGGGCTGGCGCAGCAATTCGTGATGAACTTCGGCGAGAGCCTTCGGACCATCACGCTCGATCTGCGGGAGGTCGCGCCGCAGGTCTTCTTCGGCGTGCCGCGGATCTGGGAAAAGATGCAGGCGGGCGTGTTGGTGCAGGCGCAGACCGCCGGAAGGATCAAGGGGCCGATGACGCTGATGGCGCTGAAGGGCGCGCAGCGGCGCGGCATGATCCGACGCGACAAATGGAGCGCCGGGGACCGGCTGGCCCATGCCTTCTGGGACGCGCTGATCTACCGTCATATCCGCAGCTATCTTGGCCTTGGGCGGACGACCTTTGCGATCTCCGCCGCCGCGCCGATCAGCGCCGAGCTCTTAGGTTTCATGCGCGGAATCGGCGTGAATATCCGCGAAGCTTGGGGCATGTCCGAAACCTCGGGCGTGGGCACGATCCAGCGCTCATGGGGCCAATGCGACGGGCGCATCGGCTTCCCGGTCAGCGGGGTGCGCACCCGGATCGCCGAGGATGGCGAGGTGCTGTTCTCGGGCGGGACCATCTTCAAGGGCTATTACAAGAACCCCAAGGCCACCGCCGAAACGCTCCGTGACGG
Organism: Sulfitobacter sp. 1A12779; assembly: GCF_043557315.1. Classification (NCBI taxonomy): domain Bacteria; kingdom Pseudomonadati; phylum Pseudomonadota; class Alphaproteobacteria; order Rhodobacterales; family Roseobacteraceae; genus Sulfitobacter; species Sulfitobacter sp. 1A12779. The sequence goes on along the minus strand of NZ_JBIFFU010000013.1, from coordinate 8,543 downwards.
CTGGCTGCACACCGGCGATGTGGGGCGAGAGGAGGCCGACGGTTCGATCACGCTGATTGACCGTAAGAAGGACATCATGATCAATGCCGCGGGCAAGAACCTCGCGCCCGCGCATATCGAGAATGTCATCAAGGCCAGCCCCTTCATCAAGGAGGTCGTCGCCGTGGCCGACAAGCGGCCCTATGTGACAGCACTGGTGCAGATCGACATGGATACGGTCCGGCTCTGGGCCGAGGGGCAGGGGATCGCCTATACCACCTTCCGCTCGCTGGCCGAGCACCCTAAGGTGCAGGAATTGATCGACGCGGAGGTGGCCAAGCAGAACCGCGATCTGGCGCGGGTCGAACAGGTCAAGAAGGTCTGGCTGATGCGCAAGGAGCTTGATCACGACGACGGCGAGGTGACCGCGACGATGAAGGTGCGCCGGGCCAAGGTCTACGAGCTTTACGGGGATCAGATCGAGGCGCTCTACGCAGACTGAGGCTCAGAGCACGCCGATCTCGGCCAGGGCGCGGTTCAATTCCACGGGCAGTTCCGCCTCGGCCTCGCGGCCCTCGGGCAGGTCGGGCGGGGCATCCTCGGGCTTGAGGTAGCGCCAACCTTGGAAGGCGCGGCGCAGGCTGTTCTGGGTCCGGATGATCTCGGGGTCCAGCACGATGGCGCAGCGGCGGATGCCGTCGGCGCGGGTGACCTCCTCCAGCCGGACGATGCGCTGGCGGGCTTGGATCACGCCCTTGATGACCCAGTAAATCGAGCCGCCGTTGAGAATCTCGGCCTCGCGCTTGGGCCACATGCGGGTCACATGGCGCGGCAGCCCGTCATGCGTGCGCACGTCCTTGCGCGCCTGCCATTTGGCGAGGCTTTCGACGCCTTCGGTGCCGACCGAAAGCTTTATCAGGTTCATTTTGCCGGTCACATCGCCCCCCAGCGATTCCTTTGATCCACGCCATATAAGGTAGTTGGATTTCAATCACATGCAAATTCTTGTATGATGGGACGTAACTTTCCGGTTTTCTCTCACGCAGAGCCTAGCTAATAAGAGCCCCTGCCACTGACCTCAGGAGTTACCTCATGTCCCGCTTTACCGCCCCGATCGCCGAACAAATCTGGGATATGAAATACCGTTTTAAAGGGGCCGATGGCACCCCGAAGGACGTCACGGTGGAGGACACATGGCGCCGCATCGCCCGAGACCTCGCGCAGGTCGAATCGAAGGCGGAGGTCTGGGAAGACAAGTTTTTCAACGCGCTGGAGGATTTCAAATACCTCCCCGCGGGCCGCATCACCGCAGGCGCCGGCACCGCGCGCCGCGTGACGCTGTTCAACTGCTTCGTCATGGGCACCGTGCCCGACAGCATGTCCGGCATCTTCGACATGCTGAAAGAGGCCGCGCTGACCATGCAGCAGGGCGGGGGAATCGGCTATGACTTCTCCACCATCCGCCCGCGCGGCGCGGATGTGCTGGGTGTCTCGGCGGACGCCTCCGGCCCGCTGTCCTTCATGGACGTCTGGGACGCCATGTGCCGCACCATCATGTCCGCAGGCTCCCGCCGCGGTGCGATGATGGCGACCATGCGTTGCGACCACCCGGATGTGGAGGATTTCATCGCCGCCAAATCCGATCCCGCCCGTCTGCGCATGTTCAACATGTCCGTGCTGGTCACCGACCCCTTCATGGAGGCCGTGAAGGCCGATGGGTCCTGGGACCTCGTCTTTGGCGACAAGGTCTACAAGACCGTGCAGGCGCGCGATCTGTGGAACAAGATCATGCAGGCGACCTATGATTACGCCGAGCCGGGTGTGATCTTCATCGACCGCATCAACGCTGCGAACAACCTGAACTATTGCGAGACGATCGCCGCCACCAACCCCTGCGGTGAGCAGCCGCTGCCGCCCTATGGCGCCTGCCTTCTGGGCTCGATCAACCTTGCCCGTCTGGTCGCCCAGCCTTTCGAGGACGACGCCCATCTCGACCAAGACGCGATGAGCGAGTTGGTCGCCACCGCTGTTCGCATGATGGACAATGTGGTCGATGTGTCGAACTTCCCACTGCCCGAACAGGCTGCCGAGGCGCAGAACAAGCGCCGCATCGGTCTGGGCGTCACCGGCCTTGCCGATGCGCTGTTGATGGTCGGCCTGCGCTACGGCTCTGATGAGGCGGCGGCGCAGACTGAGGCATGGCTCAAAGCCATCGCCCGCGCCTCCTATCTGGCGAGCGTGGACCTGGCGAAAGAGAAGGGGGCCTTCCCGCTTTTCGATGCCGAGAAGTTCCTCGCCTCCGGCACCATGCAGCAGATGGACGATGACGTGCGCGAAGCGATCCGCGAGCATGGCATCCGCAACGCGCTTTTGACCTCCATCGCGCCCACCGGCACGATCAGCCTCTACGCGGGCAACGTGTCCTCGGGGATCGAGCCGGTCTTTGCCTATGCCTACACCCGCAAGGTGCTGCAAAAAGACGGCAGCCGGACCGAGGAAGAGGTCGTCGACTACGCCGTGCAGATGTGGCGCGAGCTCAAAGGTGACGCGCCGCTGCCCGACTATTTCGTCAACGCCCAGACCCTGCCGCCCGCCGACCACGTCAAGATGCAGGCCGCGGCGCAGAAATGGATCGACAGTTCGATCTCCAAGACCATCAACTGCCCCGAGGACATCTCCTTTGATGCCTTCAAGGACGTCTACATGCAGGCGTGGGACACGGGCTGCAAAGGCTGCACCACCTATCGCCCCAACGATGTGACCGGTTCGGTCCTGAGCGTCTCTTCCGAGAAGAGCGACAAGGCCCCCGCCGACAGCCCCGATCAGGTCAGCGAAGGCGGCGAGATCGTCTATATGTCCGACCCGCTGGACCGCCCCGCCGAGTTGGAGGGCAACACCTACAAGGTTAAATGGCCCGATAGCGAGCACGCGCTCTACATCACCATCAACGACATCGTGCTGAACGGCCACCGCCGTCCCTTCGAGGTCTTCATCAACTCCAAGAACATGGAGCATTTCGCCTGGACCGTGGCGCTGACCCGCATGGTCTCGGCCGTGTTCCGCCGTGGCGGAGATGTCTCCTTCGTGGTGGAAGAACTGAAAGCCGTCTTCGACCCGCGCGGCGGGGCTTGGATGCAGGGCAAATACATCCCCTCGATCCTCGCGGCCATCGGCGGCGTGATCGAGCGCCACATGATCGCCACCGGCTTTATCGCGGGCGAGGGCATGGGTCTGAAGACCGACCCGCAGGCGAAGGTCGTGGGCCTCGACGCCCCGCGCGGCAAGTCCTGCCCGTCTTGCGGTCAGTTTGACATGCGGATGATCGAGGGCTGCATGACCTGCGGGAGCTGCGGGCATAGTAAGTGTGGGTGATCAAACGCGCCTTATGTGTGGTGTAACTGAAAGGACTAATTGTCCTTTTTGGGTGGTTTTTTGGCCATTCTGATAAGCATAACGTGACCACCGGGCGGAAATGCCCGGTTTTCGCGTATTTCGAGCCTGCACCTTGGGTGCAGGGTTCGACTCTGTCCCGAGGAAGATGGTTCCGGGAGTCACGCGGCCAAAAGGGTTTTCAAAAATTTTCTCGCAAGGATGATCCTTCGTGCTCGCGTTGCATCTGGCGGAAAACACGGATCGAAAGCGCTATTCCAAGTGTGCGGACCTTTGTCACGCTGTCCTGCGCGTAAGGACCTTCTCGTATCCAAGCTACGCTGGCAGTCCAGGAACCTGCCATGACTTCAGGGGCGCGAAGAACTAAGCGCTGCAATCTCAAGTGTCAGGCGGCATGCTCCGACCGTGGTCGGTCGACTGATTTTTCTCCGCGACGACAGATAGGAGGGCAGCGGGTGGGGGCCATCGATCGAAGGCGTTTCATACCGGGATCCAATTTCTCGCCGTGCGAGCGCGGCTCAGTATTTTGGCCTTGGGCCGGTCCGACATCACCGGGAACGCAAAAAGGGCGGCTTGCGCCGCCCCTTTTTAAGGTCCCGATGAATTCCCTATGGTGACCGCCAGCGCCGCAACGCGCCCTCGATGCGCGCGTAGGCCTGGATGGCCTCATGCCTCGAGTGATGGCCGTCGCAGAACTGATGGCCGTAAGTATCAGCGCCCGTATCGTCGATCATGTAGCCGAGGGCGAGAAACGCCGCGTGCGCCGCGTCGGTCAGCCGCGCTGGGTGCGCAGGCGAAGTCATGACAGTCACGCCGGCGATCTCCCGTCCGATCTGCGTGTAGTGACGGTCCACCCAGACGTGGACACGAGATAGGCTGTGCTTCCCGATGAGCCACAGCGTCACGTCGCATATGTCCTGCTCCATCCCGAACTGATCGGGATGGACGCTCAGGCGGCGCCGGCGCGCCCGCTGAAGGACACAGCGTGCCCCGGTCTCAGTCGGCATGACGGAATCGCCCGAGAAGCTCGCTGACGCGCGCGCCATGCCACCGGGTCATGTCGGAAGCTGGCAGGCCCCTCTCATGCCCGATCCTGTCGAGCGACGTCGGCGCCTGGTCGGCCAGGATACGACGGATATCGCGCAGCGCGGCCTCGACGGCATCGGCATCCGGGATAGGCTGCCCGAAGGCACCATGCAGATCGCAGAGCGCCGCGAACCCGCTCGGATCATCGAGCGCGTCGAGCAGGTCGCAGAGGCTCGCACCGTGTCGGCGGAGGTGCTGCTCGACCGTGTAGGCCGCGCCAAGACGCGCCTCGGCGGTGTCGAAGGTGGTGGTGTTGAGCATGATGATCTCCCTTTCATGCGGTGCGGAAACGGTGCTGGTGTGCCTATTCTTCGGCGTCATGTTCCGGCGCGTGGGAGACCTTGGGCGTTGGCAGGGTCCTTTCGGTTGGTGGCAAAGGCTGGTCATCGGTGCTGGTAACGAGAACATTGGTCGTTCATTGAATTGACGAAGAAGAAATCTGCTCTGCGCTTGAAATTTCTTTCGGCGGCCGCCAACGATGTCCCGAGGCGGTTGACGGCCGGGTATCGGACCTTGCGTTGGTCCGAGGGCAGGACGCCGGCCATGCAAACCCTGCATGGCCGAAGCCACTCTTCAGGCCGCGTCCTGAGCCAGGAGGGCGAGCGCCAGGGCGTCCCGATCATCATCCATTTCTCCCATCTCGACCAGGAGATCGTAGAGCCGGTCGGTGAGCAGGCAGAGCTCTTCCACTTCGGGACTGGCAGGGTCGAGGAGCATCCAAGACGACAGGTCAGGCTCGAACGCGTCGATGACGGGGTCGAGCGACAGGAGCCGATGCAGATCGACGAGCCTACGTCGCGTCGCCCGCTCGAGGCGCGACGCTTCGCGCAAGCGGGACATGAGGCGCAGCACGCGGGCCGTTCCGGCCTCGCCGTCGATCAGCTCGGCGGCGTTGCACAGCGCGGCTCCGTGCTTGTCGAAAAACTCGCGGACGGCGGTGAGTTGCAGGTCTACGGACAGGGTCTTCGTTGGGAGCTTGCGCAGCATGTGGGGCCTCCTGATTGTTGCGCGTCTGCCGGTCGTGGCAGCATCAAGCCTGTCCGCGGTCTTTTCCTGGGGTGACGTTCCTTGTTCCTGCTTGGGGTTGAATGGCCGTTGCTTCGCGTCTCTCGATTTAGAGATTGGCCAGCCGCCCGCGGCACGAAGAAAAAACTTCCGCTCTGTTCGAGACCGAAGCCGATTTCCTCTGACCAGAGCCGTTGATCGGCCCCGTGACGCCGATCGATTACTCTGGCAGAGAGCCTTGGTGCCCCCATCTGAAGGACGCCATCCTCGTCCCCATCGGACGGCTCGTTGGGAGCAGGCTGAAACCGAGCGAGGCACGAGAGGGGGCTAAGAGCTGACTTTTTCGGTTTCCGACCACGGAAGTGTTTTGGTCCGGAGCCTGTCGTTCCATTTCTTCCGTATGACGGACGGGCATGAGGATGCCGCCGAGGACTGCACGGTCGAGCGAAGAGAAAGGAGGCTGCACAAAATCCAGAACGACTGGAAGCTCGCGAGAAACCGTTGCGCATCACCGAAAACGCAGCGCGCTGCGGGGATCTGATCACTCCCCGGAGGTGATGACATCCGCGAGAGCGGAAGCGACGACGTGCATCCGTGGCGAAGTTCCATTTCGTCTGTCAGAGAAGGCCGTCCCGGGCGGTCTTCGAAGTCCCGGCCACCGACGGGAGACGACCACGAGCGCGGTGGCGCTCGTTTTCATGAACAGAGGAAACGCGCCGACGCTGATAACGGAAGGCGGAAATTCTAACAAGAAGACCACGCCGGATGATGCCCCCGGTTCGTGACGGTTTGGATCGTCGGCGCACACAGTGCCGCGACCGGCGCTTGCCTACAGGCTCCTCCCGCCCCCCTCCCGGCGGGCGGTTTGCCTCCGCGTGCTATCTCGGGAGAAACTCATGAACGCGACCGGCCCAGTGCCGCCATTCCACCTGGCGCGGCGGACGGCCGGAACGAGCACAAACTCACCGATGCTGCGACCGGTACGAAATTCCACTTCTGGCCGGACGACGAAATCAGAAGACAAATGTTTCACGGTGACGCCGAGACCCTTCGACGCCCGATTCAGTGAGCATTGTTTCGCTCCTATTTATCAATGCGTCAGGTCCACACATGAACACTTCACGCTCGTACAGGTCCGCAACGGATTGAATGTCATCGCTCTCCATGCGTCGCTCCTCAAGTCTCAGTACGTTGTCGGAGAGCGTTTCGCGCAGACCGGTCCGAGCGGATCGTGCTGCGAATGGGGACGTGCTTGTGCTTTGAAAGGCAGCGATGCGGAACTTCACGTGACCGGGTAGCGCGCCATGTGGCAACCCGAAGTGCTTCAAGACGCTGATATCGTCATCACGCCCGGCAAACAGAAGCACGATGTCGGTCGAAACCAGATCCGGGTGTGCTTTTGCAACTTGGAGTATACCGTCCCACATCGACATGAAAGGTGTAATGCCAACCCCGCCTGCGATCCAAAGCATCTTTGGCAGGACGGTCGCGGGCGTGCCGCTGGGACCTTTCGCGAAACAGGTGAACCCGGCGCCCGTTCCCTTGAAGGCGACCGGCAGAGTGTTCGCGATGAGTGTGTGGGCATTGTCGTGCAGCACATTTGACAGCAATCCACCCGGTTTGCGTTTAACGGTAACGCTGACATGGTCGGTTGCTCGGAAGTCATTGGTATTCCGGTCAAATTGCGGAGCGCTGGAAAGTGTCCATGTTCGGACGAAATCTTCGTTCACCAACTGGGGGTTGGCCTCGTTCATGTGGCTGTAGCCACGTTCCAGCAGGCCCGAGAAATCAAAGGCACCAAATCCACCGGGCAAGGGCGCAGCGATCGGCGATGAGAGCCGGAAGTTGAATGTCTTGATACTGTCGGACAGAGTTTGTGTTGAAACGAGTGTGGCAAAAAGCGCCTCCTTGGCCTCGGCCAAGGGGGCGTGCCCCATCTGTTCCAGTTCTTTCCGTAACAGTCTGACGGGCGGATTATAGGGCGAGAGCTGCTCCTCGGACGCGAGTGTCAGATCAAGCCCCTCTTTGACCAGAACAGCCCCAGTTACCTTGATACGCGTCGCCAAGCTCACCCGCGGCATCAGGGCTTCTGCTTCGTCGTCCAACAGGTTTTCAGCCTCACCCGTGACGTAGAACACATCGCCCGTGGCGAAATCGGGGAAGACAAGGCCGACCTGAGGGTCCGTCTCGATATTGCCCAGAGACTGATAAAAGCGATTGCCGGAATGGTCCGGCAAAACGAGATAGGTCGAGACCTCGTCATTCGCCGTTTCTTCGTAGATACGGACAAAGCCCGGCGCACCGCCGCGATGGTTCAGGCCCATATCGGTCTGTGTGCCCGCAACATCGTCCTTTGCTATGTGTTTTGTCGCCAGAAAGACGGTGCTTGCACGGTCAATCACGGCTTTGGCAGCTTCGGGCAGGGCAGAGGTGATACTGTCAAAGCTGTCAAGTGCTACCTCGGCCTTGCGCCGAGTGGGCGCTAAACTGCGGACGGTTATGTATTTCGGGCAGTTCCCAAGATGTTGATCGGAGAGTAGCTGAAGCTGTATCTTCCCTTCGGCGTCAACAGAGGCACAGCTGATTTCTCCGGCGATCTTGTTGCGCCGACGGTTGGCGAAATCTATGCCGACGCCCGCAAACAGACGCTTTTCGCCGCCAGATATCGGTGCTTGCTGCAAGGCCCGCGCGAACGCGTCAAAGGGGTTGGCCTGGGCTATGACATCCGTTGTGTTGCCATCCGATATCGTGATCCCGATGGATGGAGTGTCATCCGATATAGTGACCAGAAGGCTAACCCAAGGACGCCCCCGCCCGTCGAGCGTTGCAAGGGGCAGGTAGGGCAGTCCCGCAAAGAACTCCGCATGCTGTTGGGGCATGTGTCTGTCGATGGTCTGAGGAATGGCGGCCCGAAGCTCTTTGGGGGTATTGCGCCGTTCTTGCAGCAGCAACTCCCCCTTATGTGACCGATGAATTTGCGTCATTGTCGGTTCCTTCCGCCATTGCTGTTGATTGTCACTGAGAACTGACCCGGTAGCCCCATAAATTGTCACTGAGAATTGACCCATGTGAACACACTTCCC